>NZ_JBSFVY010000004.1:0-285904 GCF_053592555.1 Streptomyces sp. NPDC002643 | reverse complement strand
CGAAGGGGGACGCGGAAGGGGCGGGCGGGGCGGCCTCCTCGGCGGGCGGGGGGGGGGGGGGGGGGGCGGGGGGGGGGGGGGGGGGGTTGCTCGCGCAGTTCCCCGCGCCCCTGAAAAAGCAGGGGCTGCGCCCCGCTTTTTCATCGGGCCGCAGGCCCATGCCTTTAAGGGGCGCGGGGAACTGCGCGAGCAACCCCCACCCACCCGCAGTCGCGAACCGACCCCCTCCCCCGAGCTACTAGGCGCCCACCCCGTTTACGGTGACCCCATGCTCCCGAACGTCACCAACTCCGCCCCGCCGGAGGCCCTCGCCCCGCCGGAGGCCCCCGCTCCGCCGGAGGCCGTCGCCCCCCTGATGCGGGGCATCTCCGTGCTGCGGCGGCTCACGGAGGCGGACGGGACGTTGAGTCTCAGTCGGCTGGAGAAGGCCACGGGGCTCGCGCGTTCCACGGTCGACCGGATCACCGCGACGCTGGCCCGCATGGGCTACGTACGGCTGGACGGCCGCGACGCGGTTCTCGCCCCGCGTCTGATGGAGCTGGGCAACGCCTACCTCGCCGCCCTCCGCCTCCCCCGGCTCCTCGACGCGTACGCCGACGCCCTCGCCGACGAGCTGGACGAGTCGGTGTCCCTCGCGGTCGCCGACCGCGACGGCGTCCGCTTCATCCACCAGGCCACCCGCCGCCGCGCGATGTCCCTCAGTTTCCGCATAGGCGACCTCCTGCCAGCCGAGCGCACCGCCCCCGGCCCCCTCTTCGCCACCGAGTGGGGCCCCGACGAGTGGGCGCGCTGGCGCACCCGGCGTGCGGCCGACCCCGAGGGCCACGGCTTCCCGGCCGTGCCGCCCCGCGCGGGCGCGTACGACGACTTCGAGGCCCGTACGGCCCAGGCGGCGGCCCAGGGGTGGGCCCTGGACGACCAGTTGATCGAACCGGGGCTGGTGGCGGTGTCCGTACCGGTACGCGATCCGAGGAGCGGCCGGATCGCGTGCGTGGCCAACGTCGTCAGCCACACCAGTCGGCACACGGCGGAGTCCCTGCGTACGGCGTTGCTGCCGCGTCTTCGGGCGACGGTGGCCGAGATGGAGCGGGAGCTGCGCACCGCCGAAGCCTCCCGCCCGAACGCCCACCGCCCGGATACCCCCGACCCGAACGCCCCCGGTCCGGACACCCCCCGTCCGGACGCCTCCCGCCCGGACGCCCCCTCCCCCACGCCCGCCCCCTCCGGGCTCGCCGCCTGGACCGGGGCCTCCAAGCAGGAGCTGGGCCGGGAGTTCATCGAGTCGCTGGCTCGGGGGCTGACCGTGATCACCTCGTTCGGGGAGGGGCGGGCCGAGTTGACGCTCACCGATGTCGCGCAGGCCACGGGGCTCGCCCGGGCGACGGCCCGGCGCGCGCTGATCACCCTCGAACACCTCGGGTACGTCACGTCGTCCGACCGTTTCTTCCGGCTGACGCCCCGGGTGTTGGGCCTCGGTTTTCCGCCGCTGTCGATGCTGGCGCTGCCGCGGATCGCCGCCCCGCATCTGGCCGAACTGTCCGGGCGGGTCCATGACTCGGCGTCGTTGGCGGTGCTGACCGGGGACGGGGAGGAGGTGCAGTACACGGCGCGGGTCGCCACGAGCCGGATCATGAGCGTCAACATCACGCTCGGGACGCGGCTGCCGGCCTACGCGACCTCCCTGGGCCGGGTGATGCTCGCCGACCTCCCCCCGGACGCCGTCCCCCTCCCCGCCGAACTCGCCCCGCTGACTCCGCACACGATCACCGACCGGGAGGAGCTGCGGGCGGTGCTGGACCGGGTGCGGGAGGCCGGTTTCGCCCTGGTCGACGGGGAGTTGGAGGAGGGGCTGCGCTCCATCGCCGTACCCGTACGGGATCGGGACGGCCGCGCTGTCGCCGCCGTGAACGTGGCGATGCACAGCAGCCGGCGCAGCGTCGAGGAGTGCGTGGCGGACGTGCTGCCGGAGCTGCGGGCGGCGGTGGACCGGGTGGAGACGGAGCTGAGCGTGGCGGGGAGGTTCAGGAGGGTGCCGGGGGTCTGACGGACCTCGGCACGCCTCCTGAACCGGGGGTCTGACGGACCTCGGCAGTCCTCCTGAACCTGCCCGACCAGCCCTGGCGGCCTACCCGTTGACCCCCGTGTACCGGCTCAGGCTCCAGTTCCACAGCAGCCGGGAGAGCACGAAGGCGACCAGGCCGATGAGCGGGGCGGCGATGGCCAGGGCGGCCGGTACGCCCATCGCGTCCGCGTGGCCGGTGAGGACCCCGGCCGGGAAGTACGCGATGAAGGCGAGCGGCACGACGAAGGTGAACGCGGCGGAGGCGGCCTTCGGGAGGATGCTCAGCGGATAGCTGCCGAAGGTCCCCATCAGCTCCTCCAGCCACTGGCTCCAGTACGAGGTGGCCGGGAAGTGGAACGCGGCGGCGGCCAGCGCCGTGAACATCGCGGCCTCGATCAGCATCCCGCCGAGCACACCGGCCACGACGTACCCGATCCGCCCCGGGGTCCAGTCGTGCGTACTGCGCTGGATCGCGCCGATGAACAGACCGACGGCCACGATCAGGTCGCCGATGGCGTTGACCGGGAAGAAGGCCAGCTGGACCTGCCGGTACACCGGCATCGGACGGATCAGACAGGGGTCGACGAGCCCCTCCTGGACGAGCACGCTCATGTACTGCACCCGGCCCAGGAAGAGCACATACAGACCGTGGCTGAGCATGCGCATGCTCGCGATCAGCAGTACGTCGGAGCTGGACCAGCCGCCGAGCCCCGGGAAGCGGGTCAGCAGCACCGAGGCGAACACGATGATCGAGACCTGCCAGATCGCCCCGATGGCGATCCCCATCAGGAACTCGCCCCGGTACTCCAGCCGGGCCTTGAAGTTGAGCTTGGTGATCCGCCAGACGACCCGCAGAGGGTGCGACTTCGTCGTCATCGTCCTCATCCCCCCTGGGCCACGACGCGGCGGCCGGCCCGGTCCCAGAGCCAGCGGGTGAGCAGGGCGAGCAGCACGATCCAGACACCCTGGACCGCCATCTGCCCGAAGGCGTCGTCGACGCCGATCCGTCCGATGTAGATGGAGAGCGGTACGCCGAGCGTCGACTGGAACGGCAGGAACGCGCTGAGCGTGATGAACCAGTCGGGGAAGTACCACAGCGGTGCGTACACGCCGGAGAGCAGGTTCTGCGCGAAGACGATGATGAGGATCGCCGCCTCGTTGCGCAGCGTCCAGAAGCAGAGCAGGTCGACCAGCATCATCACGTAGTACAGGACCAGTTGGCCGAGGAGCAGGCTGGCGAGGAACACCGCCGCGACCTCGGGCGAGCCCGGCGGGGCGACGATGCCGACGGCGAGGGAGAGCGCATAGCCGACGAGCACCCATCCGAAGCCGTACAGCTGGTCGCCGAGGGCGCGCAGGGCGTAGTACCGCCGGGGTTTGAGCGGCCGTAGGTACCAGTAGACGATCGTCCCGAAGCGCAGATGCTGGATGACCATGTCCCGGCCGGCCTGCCGGTCGAGGCCTCGGATGCGGCTCGCGAGTACGGCGAGTACGGCGTAGCCGACGGCCTGGGTCTCGTTCAGCCCGGCGCTGGAGGAGGTGTTGGCGTACAGCCCCCGCCAGAGGTAGACGACCAGGCAGACCTGGACGAACAGCCGGATGGCGGTGGCCGTCATCCGGGGAGGGGCCAGCAGCTCTCCCCGGGGGGTGATCAAGGCGATACGGCGGACCCGGGAGACGAGCGTGCCGATGCCCGGCGCCGCCTCGTTCGGTTTCGGGGGCGCGGTGGTGGTGGCCACGGTTCACCCGCCTTGGGAGGCGGTCGGGACGGCGGATTCGTCGGCGGACGCGTCGGCGGGCTTCTCGGCGCTCGTCTGTGCGCTCGTCGCCTGGGCCGGTACGGCGCTGAGGTAGGCGGCGCGCATGACGTCCTCCAGGTCGTTCTCCTCCAGCGCGAGGTCGGAGACCTGGAACCGCCCGATGATCACCTTGAGCGCCTCGTGGACGGAGGGCGCGTCCGCGCCGACGGGCCCGAACACCAGCCGGGGTCCTTCCCTCCGAAGTACGGCGATGCCCTCGAACCCGGGTAGCCGGGCGGGGTCGATCTCGTGCTCGGAGTCGGCCGTGAGGTCGGCGAGGGTCACCCGGATCTGCCAACTGCCGCCGAAACGGTGCCGTATCTCCTGAAGGGAGCCGTCCAGAACGATCCGCCCGTGGTTGATGAGCACGACCCGCTCTGCGAGCCTCTCGACCTCGGTCATGTCATGGGTGGTGAGCAGCACGGTCCGCTCCCGCTCCTCGACCTGATGCCGCAGGAACCGCCGTACCTGTTCCTTGACCACCACGTCCATGCCGATGGTGGGCTCGTCGAGGAAGACGACGGGAGGGTCGTGGAGGAGCGAGGCGGCGAGATCGCAGCGCACCCGCTGCCCGAGGGACAGATGCCGCACCCGGGTGTCCCAGAACTCGGAGAGTTCGAGCAGTTCGTCGAACTCCGCTATACGGGCCCGGAACTGTTCCCCGGGAACCCCGTAGATGTCCCGGAGGATCTCGAACGACTCCCGGGCGGGCAGGTCCCACCACAGCTGGGTCCGCTGCCCGAACACGGCCCCGATGTTGCGGGCGTTGCGCTCCCGGTCCTTGTGCGGGACGACGCCCGCGACGAGCGCCTCGCCGGAGGTGGGCGTCAGAATCCCGGTGAGCATCTTGATGGTGGTGGACTTCCCGGCCCCGTTGGGTCCGAGCAGGGCGAGCAACTCCCCTTTGCCGACGCTGAATTCGACGTCCTGTACGGCCACCTTGTCGACCCGCTCCGGGCTGACGAGCGACCGCAGGGCGCCGGCGAGCCCCGGCCGGCGCACGGTCGTCTGGAACACCTTGGACAGCCCGCGCGCCTCGATCACCGCAGTCAATGGCATCACATCCACTCTTGCTCATTCGTTCGAAATATCGAACAACATCCGGTGCAACGGCCCATGCTAGGGCTCGAAGGCCACCGAGGAACAACGAAATAAGACCCATCGGTCTCCGGGCCGACCGGCAAGGAGGGGACGGTCAGGACTGCCCGCTCACGGCAGTGATGGCAGGCATGGGCACATGTCACGATTCTGCCGTCGGGCGGGCGACGCGCCGTGTCCGGGAAAGCTTCGCAACCGCACAGTGGGCCCGCCTACCCTGCCCCTTGGTCCGTCGGATCGGGGTGAGTGGGCGGCCCTGCTGGGCCCGGGGGAAGGGGACAGCCCTTGCACAGCATCATCGTCGTACCGCCGTTCTGCGGTGGGCCGGACGACCAGATCAGGATCGGCGGCGGGGAACGCCTCGTCTTCGGCAGGACGGAGACGGAAGGCGGTCTCACCATCGCGCACGCGGGAGTTCCCCGGGTCGCCGGGGAGATCACGGCGACCGGGAGTTACTGGTTGCTGAGCAATCTGAGCGCGGACCAGACATACGTGGTGGAGAACCCGGAGGGCGCCGGCGAGCACATCAAGGTCGCGCCGGGCCGGGTGGAGGCGCCCGTGCCGTTCGAGTTCGCCCGGGTGGTCCTGCCCGCCTCCGGTGATCTGCTCTCCTTCGACGTCTGGGCCCCCCGGCACAGCTACCGCGACACCGACCGCCGTGGGCTGCCCGGCGCGATGACCGCGCCGGCGTTCGCCCTGGACCGCGCGAGCCGGTACTTCGCGGTGCTGGTCGCCCTGTGCGAGCCCCGGCTGCGCGGCGAACCGCACGCCCCGCCGCCCACGGTCGAGCAGTTGGTCGACCTGCTGCGCCCCACCTGGCCGCAGGTCAGCCGCTCCGCCGTCTACTGGAACATCGACTACCTCGCCCTCAAGCTGCGGCTGCGGCCCGGCCCGGAGGCGGCCGAGCCGGGGCGGCGCGTCAACGGCAAGAAGGAGTCCCTGGTCTCACTCGCGCTGCGCTTCGATCTGGTCCGCGAGGACGACCTCGTCGTCCTCGCCTCCGCCACGGCCGAGGGGGTGGTCCGCCGATGACCGGGAAGCCGCACTCCGACGCCGTCGCCGTCGCCGTGCCGAAGGGGTACCGGATCGGCTCGTGGGAGGTCCGCGAGCCGATCGCCTCCGGCGCGTTCGCCACCGTGTACGAGGCCCGCCGCGTCGGGGACGGAGAGGTCGGGGACGGAGAAGCGGAGGCGGCGCTGCCGCGCCGAGCCGGCGAGGAGGGCGCGGGCGTCGGCCTGCCCCGCCGGGCCGCGCTGAAGTTCCTGCCGACCGGCACCCGTACGCCTCGGCAACTGCGTCATCTGCGCGAACTGGCCGACCGCGAGGTGCAGTTGCTGGAGCGGCTGCGCGCGCCCCGGCTGATCCGCATGTACGAGACCCTGACGGTCGACGATCCGGGCCACCCGGAGCTGGACGGCGCCACCGTCCTCGTCCTGGAGCGGGCCGAGGGCTCCCTGGACGCCGTGCTGAAGAGGACGCCGACCCCCGAGGCGGGCCCCGCGCTGCTGGCCCAGATCTGCCAGGGCCTGCACCAGCTGCACCACGCGGGCTGGCTCCACGGCGATCTGAAACCGGCCAACGTGCTGCTGATGAAGGACGGTTCGGTACGGCTGGCCGACTTCAACATGGCGGCCGAACTGCAGGGCACGCACGCCTACGCCCCGGCGTTCGCGACCCCCGACTACACCGCGCCGGAGCTGCTGTGGCCCGAGGTCGACGAGCGGGGCGCCCGGGTGCGGCCCACCGCCGACGTCTGGGCCTTCGGCGTGCTCTGCCATGTCGTCCTGACGGGTACGTTCCCGCTCCCGGGTGCCACCGCCGAGGCCCGCGCCGACGCGGCGACACGGTACGTGCGCGGCACCGAGGAACTGCGGCTGTCCCCCGAACTCCCGGAGGCCTGGCAGCGGATCGTCCGCGACTGTCTGGCCGCCACCCACCAGGAGCGCGTCGTCGACACCGCCTCGCTGCTGCGCCGGGTGGAGCGGGCCGCCGGTGCCGCGCCGTCGGGCCGCCTGCCCAGACTGCGGCCCCGGCGGTGGCGGCGCCCCGTGCTGGCGGGCGTGTTCGCCGCGGCGGCGCTCGGGGCGGCGGCGGTGACATACACCGAGTCGCGGGCGGACCCCGAGGCGCGGGCGGTGGCGACCGCCCCGCCCACCTGCGAGAAACCGGCGGTGTACGAGGACGACGAGCACGGCCTCGGCTACACGGCCGGCTGGAACGGCACCTGGGACTTCACCATCAAGCGGGGCGACGGGGGCAGTCAGGTCCGCGAGGCCCAGTGCCTGCTCAGACATCTGCACGGCATCACCGAAGTGGGGGAAGCGGACGGCGACTTCGGTCCCCTGACCCAGGCGGCCGTCATCACCTTCCAGAAGCGGGCCGGGCTGGACGCGGACGGCATCGTGGGGCCGAACACGTGGCGCGCGTTGCGCGGGACCGAGAAGCCGTGACGGGCCGGGGCCGGCGGACTCGGCGGCGGCGGCCTCACTCGCCACGGCCACCGTCACCACCGCCGCCACCGCCCGGCGCCCGGGTCGCTGCCCGCAGTACGGACGCTCCGGCCGGTGTGAGGGTGTGCAGCACGGTCGGACCGTGGCGGACGCTGGTGATGAGGCCCGCGTCGCGCAGCAAGGTGGCGTGCCGGCTGGCGGAGGAGGCGGCCACCCCGGCCGCGCGGGCGATCTCGCCGGTCGTGGCGCCGGCCGCCGCCACCGCGTACAGAGCCGCGGCCCGGGAACGCCCCAGCAGCGCGGCCAGCGACTCGACGGGTGAGCCGGCCCGCTCCGCGCGGCGCGGCGCCGGCGGCTCGTGGAGCAGCGGATAGACCAGCACCGGCGGGAGGTCCGGGTCAGCGAGGGTGACGGGGCGCTGCCAGTTGAAGTACGACGGGACCAGCAGCATCCCGCGCCCGTCCAGGTGTACGTCACGGTCCACCGTCGGGTGGTAGTCGACGCGCAGAACGGGGCGTTCCCAGCGCATTCCGGGGCCGAGCCCGGCCAGCATGCCCTCGACGCCGCCGTCCATGACCATCCGGCAGCGCGCCACCCGCTCCGCCTCGACACGGGCGTGGATCTGCTCCTCGTACGGGGCGATGGCGACCTCGTGGTAGGCGCGCAGCACCCGTACCAGTTCCTCGCGGACCGTCGGCTCGGCCAGTCGCGGGGCCCAGGAGGGCGCTCCGACGAGGCGGTCGAGGCGGGCCGTCTCCTTCAGGACCCGGTGCGGCGGGGTGGCCAGGATGGCGTCGAGACCGGCGCCGAGTCCGTCGACGGACTGGTAGGGCGTCAGGAAGTCCGGGAAGTAGGCGGCCCGTGGCAGCAGCGGCAGCAGTACGGTGCGCACCGCTCGTTCCAGGCCCTTCTCCCGTAGTCGCCGGCGGGTGGTGCGGTACCACTCGGCGTAGGCCCAGCGGCCCTGCCGGGTCTGGAGCCGGTGCAGACTGGCGGCGATCTCCCAGAGCGGGTCCGGTACGGCGGACAGTCTGGTTCTGCCCAGGTCGGCGTCGCTGAAATGGATGCGTAGCACGTCGTTCTCCCCCGAGGAAACCGGCTCGTGCGATCGCCCGACGCTAACCCGTACGCCGTCGCGGACGTCCCTGAAAAGTTCCAGGTACGGCCGGCGCGCGGGGCGGGAGCACCGGTCAGCCGGTGGCCATCGCCGTTCCCGCGTAGGTGAGGGCGATCAGGGCCAGTGCGACGGCGGGGACGGCCCGGGGCGGCGGGTCGCCGTGGCGCAGGTGGGCCACGGCCGCCCCGGTCATGAGCAGGGCGAGGCCGGTCGCGGCGGCCACGCCCAGCGGCGTCCAGGTCAGGCCCGTCAGCAGACCGGTGGCCCCGGCGACCTCCAGCGCGCCGACGACGCGGTAGAGCCGGGTCGACATGCCGAGGTGGGCGGCCGCCTCGCGCATGAACGGCACGGCGGCCAGCTTCGCCAGGCCGAGGGGGAGGAAGACCAGGCACAGGGCGACGGCGAGTGCTGTCGTCATGCGGTGGCCCTGCCCTTGCGGCGTTCGTCGCCCAGGCGGGCGTAGTGGGCGATGAGGTCGGGGTCGTCCACGGTGGCCGGGTTGACAACCTGCTCGACCGGGGCGCCCTGGAGGAGCCGTTTGACGGGGACTTCGAGTTTCTTGCCGGTGCGGGTGTGCGGGATGCCCGGCACTTCGAGGATCTCGTCGGGGACGTGGCGCGGTGAGGCTCCGGTCCGGATGGCGTCGCGGATCGTGTCGCGGAGGGTGTCGTCCAGGGTCGCCCCGGCCGCGAGGACCACGAACAGCGGCATCCAGTAGCCGCCGTCCGGCTCCTCCGCGCCGATGACCAGGGCCTCGGCGATCTCGGGGAGGCGTTCGACGACGTCGTGGATGTCGGCGCTGCCCAGGCGGACGCCGTTGCGGTTGAGGGTGGAGTCGGAGCGGCCGTGGATGATCACCGAGCCATGGCCCGTGATCGTGATCCAGTCGCCGTGCCGCCATATGCCCGCGTAGGAGGAGAAGTAGGCGTCGCGGTAGCGGGTGCCGTCGGGGTCGTTCCAGAAGGACAGCGGCATCGACGGCATGGGGCGGGTGACGACCAGCTCGCCGACCTGGTCCACGACCGGGGCGCCCTCGGCGTCGTACGCGGCCAGTGCCACGCCCAGGTGGGGTGCGGACAACTCCCCTGCCCAGACGGGGGTGTTGGGGGCGCTGCCCGCGAAGCCGGACACCACGTCCGTGCCGCCGCTGATGGAGGCCAGCAGCACGTGCTCGCCGACGTGGTCGCGGACCCAGGGGTAGGCGGAGGCGGGCAGGGCGGAGCCGGTGCAGCCGACGACGCGGATCGAGGACAGGTCGTGCCCGGAGGGGTCGATGCCGAACTTGGCCATGCCCAGCAGGTACTGGGGGCTGGTGCCGAAGACGGTGATCCGGTGGCGGGCGGCCAGCTCCCACAGGACGTCGAGCTTGGCGAAGGGCGCCGGGCTGCCGTCGTAGGTGCAGGTCGTGGCGCCGGTCAGGAGGGTGGAGGCGACCAGGTTCCACATCATCCAGTGGGTGGTGGTGTACCACAGGAGGCGGTCGCCGGGGCCGAGGTCGGAGTGCAGGCCCAGCGTCTTGAGGTGCTCCAGCAGGACGCCGCCGTGGCCGTGCACGATGCCCTTGGGCAGGCCGGTGGTGCCGGAGGAGAACACGACCCACAGCGGGTGGTCGAACGGCACCGGCGCGCAGGCGAGTTCCTCGGTGCGGGTGGAGGCGTCCTCCCAGGGGACGACCAGCGAGGGGTACGGCCGCGACGGCCACGGCAGGCCCACGTGGTCGACCAGCACGGTGGCCTTCAGCGTCGGCAGGGAGCCGGCGAGTTCGAGGGTGGCGTCGCGGCGGTCGTGGGTGGTGCCGTTGAAGAGGTAGCCGTCGGCGGCGATCAGGACGGTGGGTTCGAGCTGGCCGAACCGGTCGGCGGCGGCCTTGGGCGCGTAGTCCTGCCCGCACACCGACCAGACGGCGCCCAGGCTCGCGGCGGCGAGGAACGCCACGATGGCGTGCGGGGTGTTGGGCAGATAGCCGGCGACCCGGTCGCCCCTGCCGACGCCGAGGTCGCGCAGGGTGGCGGCGACGGAGGCCACCTGGGCGCGCAGCCGCTCCCCCGTCACCTCGTATGCGGTGCCGGTCTCGTCCAGGGCGATGATCGCGACATCGTCGTCCCCGACATGGCGCAGGGCGTGGTGGGCGTAGTTGAGGGTGGCGCCGGGGAACCAGCGGGCGCCCGGCATGGTCTCCTCGGCCAGGACCCGCTCGTACGGGGTGTCGGCGTCGACGGCGAAGTATGTCCACACCGCGCCCCAGAAGCCCTCCAGGTCGGTGACCGACCACCGGTGCAGGGCCGCGTAGTCGGTGGCGTCCACTCCGGCGTGGCGGGCGAAGTCCGCGATGCGGCTGGCCGCCGCTGCCTCCGGGTCGGGTGTGAAGAACGGGTCCGGATACGACGTCTTCATCGTGTGGTGCTCCTCAACAGGCTTTTCGGGGACGTCCGTTCGGAAGGACCGGGGCTTCGTGTGTCGGGGCTTCGTGTGTCGGGGCTGCGCGTACCGGGGCGTCGCGTGGTGTGCAGCAGGGACGCCCAGTCGGCGGTCGAGGTGAAGTCGCGGCCGCCGGACGGGACGACGTCCATCACGACACGGTCGGGCCGCAGCAGGACCGCGTCCGCGTGTCCGGCGCGCAGCCAGGCGGCGAGCGTGCCGTCGTCGCCGAGTCCGCCCACGGCGACCGCGCGTACGCCGAGGCCGTGGGCGAGCGCGGTCAGCGAGGGCCCGGGTTCGGCGGCGGTCAGGACGGTGAAGGAGTCGCCGAGCACCTCGTCGAGACGGGTGCGCCGGCCGCCGGCGCTCACCCATGGCTGCGGACAGTGCGTGCCCGCCAGGCCCCGGCGGACACCGCGCCGCACCAGCGGCCCGGCGGTCAGCGGCGGGCTGAGGTCGCGTCCGGCCAGCTCGGTCAGGCCGGGTACGCGGCAGGCCGCGGCCAGCGCCCTGCGGCGGAAGGCGGCGGCGCCGTCCTGGCCGCCGGTCATGGCCCAGCCCATGGCGACCGCGAGACGGATCACATGCCGCGCGTGCGGCTTGCGTTCGCTCTCGTACGTCCCCAACAGCCGCTCATCGCCGCCCTGTCGGAGGACTCGGGCCAGCTTCCAGGTGAGGTTGTAGGCGTCCCGGATGCCCGCGCACAGCCCCTGCCCGACGAACGGCGGGGTGAGGTGGGCGGCGTCACCGAGCAGGAAGACACGTCCGGCGCGCCAGCGGTCGGCGACGCGCGCCCGGAAGGTGTACGACGTCTCGCGGACGACCTCGAAGTCCCCGTCGTACGCGGGCGGGAGCCATGGCGCGACCAGCTCGCGCACCGTCTCTTGGCCGTCGCCCAGCCGGAACTCCCAGCGGTAGCGGTCCTCGCCCACCCGCATGAAGGTAGCCGGCCGGTCGGGGTCGCAGACCTGGTCGACGCCCTCCCAGCAGCGGACGTCGGCCGTCGTGCGGACGTCGATGACCTTCCAGCGTTCCTCGAAGCGCAGGTCCTCCCAGACTCCCCCGATGGCTTCGCGGGTGAGGCTGCCCGCGCCGTCGCAGCCGAGGACCGCGTCGGCCCACAGCTCGTGCTCGCCGTCGTCGTCGCGGTAGGTCACCCGGACGGGGCCCGTGGTGTCCGGGCCGACGCCGGTGACCTCGACGCCGCCGCGCAGTTCGCACTCCGGGCGCCGGGCCAGGGCGTCGCGCAGGACGCGTTCCAGCTCGGGCTGGTCGAACATGCTGGACTGCGGATAGCCGTGCGCGCCGTGCGGGGAGCGCCGGAACTCGGCCATCACCCGGTGCCGGGCGTCCAGCAGCCGCAGCCCTCCGGCCGGGCGGGTGATCGCGGTGAACTCCTCGCCGACGCCCGCGGCCTGGAGGATTCTGCGGATCTCGTCGTCGGTGGCGACGGCGCGCGGGAGCGGGTAGACGTCCTGGTGGCGTTCCAGGACGACGCTGCGGACTCCGCGCCGGGCCAGGAGGAGGGCGGCGGTCACGCCCACCGGCCCGGCCCCGACGATCACGACGGGCACGCGGGCGGCTTCGTCGACGGTCATGTGCGGCTCACCTCGGGTGTCGGTTCGCGTCGGTGACGGTCATATGCGGCTCACCTCGGATGTCAGTTCGCGTCGGTGACGGGCGTGCGCTGCTCGCCGAGGTCGATGCGGCCGTCGGGGGTCGCGATCGTCGCCGTGATCACGTCGCCCGTGTGCAGGTAGTGCGGGTTCTTGGCCTGGCTCTTGAAGAAGGCCTTCCACTTCACCGCGGGCGGCAGCAGCGAGCCGATCTTCTCGACCGCCTTGGGCGGCGCCTTCAGGGCCGTGCCGCCGGGGGTGCCGGTCAGCAGCAGATCGCCGGCGTCCAGGGTCTGGAAGCGGGCCAGCAGGGTCAGCGCCCGCGCGGGGCGGACGATCATGTCGGCGAGGGTGCGGTCCTGCCGAAGCTCGCCGTTGACGCTCAACTTCAGCCGCAGGTCCAGGAGTCGGGCGAAGTCCTCGGGCTCCAGCAGCGTGAGGTGGGGGCCGGTGGGTGTGAAGGTGGGGTACGACTTGCTCTCGTAGAACTGGGTCCTGGTCAGCTGCACCTCGCGGGCGCTGATGTCGTTGGTGATCACCAGTCCGGCGACGTACGAGGACAGGTCCCGTTCCTCGACCACGGTGCCGATGGGCAGGGGGGCGCCCATGACGAGGCCGAGTTCGATCTCGTAGTCGAGGAACTGCACATGGGCGGGGCGGACGACGGCGTCGCCGGGGCCGCTGACCGAGCCGGACGCCTTGCGGAAGAAGGCGGGCGGGATGTCGCCGGTGAAGCCCGAATCGCGGGCGTGGCTGCGGTAGTTGACCATCTGGGCGACGACCCGGCAGGGGGTCGTGACCGGCGAGAGCGCCACCAGGTCGGCGACCGGGGTGCCCGGCTCGTCGGAGGCGGCGGCCTCGCGGACGGCGGCCCGGTCGGCCAGCAGCTCGGCGGTGGTGGCGGCCTTGGTGCCGACGCGGACGGCCCGGTCGCCGCGGACGACCCACCAGCCGTCGGATGTGCGCAGGACATTGGTGCTCATGACATGGCTCTCTGTGAAGGGGTTCAGGAGTTGGCGGCCTTGAGCAGGCCGAACAGACGGGCGGGGTCCATCTCGTTGTCGCCGCGCAGGGCCTCGATGACATCGCGGACCCGCTGCGGGGAGGGGCTCGCGCCGAGGAAGTCGCGGGTGGCGGGCGGGCCCCACTGGGCCAGACCGCTGGTCGACATCGGCGCCCAGCCGGGCTCGACGTCGCAGGAGAACAGGTCGCCGTCGGCGAAGTGCTCCAGCATGAAGTGGTCGGGGTCGCGCCAGTAGTCGAAGAGCTGGCTGCCCTGGATGTGCCGGCCGATGCCCCAACTGCGCTTGTAGCCGCGCTCCTTGAGGTACTCGCCACCGGCGGCGATGGAGTCGAGGTCGGTGACCTGGTAGGCCGAGTGGACATAGCCGGTGCCCGGCCCCAGGTGCATGGCCAGCGTGTGGTGGTCGGCCGGCACGCCGCCCAGGTCGCAGCGGATGAACGCCATCGTCGGACCGCGCCCGCGCTGCCCGTCCAGGAACAGGAAGTCGGACACGATCATGCCGAGGGTGTCCAGGTACCAGTCCAGGGCCCGGCCGAACACCCGGGTCTCCAGCACCACATGGCCGAGGCGCTGGACACGGGACGGCTCGCGCGGCGGACGCTGCGTGGCGTTCGTACGACGGTGGTCCGTGCCGAAGTTGAGGAGCAGCGGCCGCTGTTCCGGCAGCGCGGGGAGCTGTTCGCCGCAGTGCGCGACCCGCACCGGGAAGCCCGAGGGGTCGAGCAGGTCGACCACCTGGCCGCCACCGGGAACGGCGGCCCGATCGAGGTCGCGTACGGCCGCTCCGGTGGCGCGGGCCAGCCGGTCCAGGTCGGCCCGCTCGGCCGCCCGGAAGGCCGGGCCGATGAAGCGGGACGTACGGCCGCGCCGGATCACCATGCAGGGCGGGCCGGCGAAGGTGCCGCGCAGCCACAGCTCCCGCTCGGTGCGGGCGGCGATCTGGAAGCCGAAGTCCCGGGCGAAGACCTCGGCGCGGTCCAGGTCGGGCTTCTCGAACTCCAGCCAGGCCAGGTCGGCCACCTTGATCACCGGGTTCCGGGAGCGGCCGGGGTGTTCGCCGCGCAGGGCGCCCTGCTCACTGTGGAGGTCCTGGTGGGCCGTGATGGCGCCGGTCCCGTCGACGCGGATTTCAGACATGGTGCCCTCCGAGCAACATCGCCGTAATGAGGAAATCATCAACTGTGACAGTTCTGTCGTCAAGGCGTTCGCGGGAGGAAATGATGAATTCATCAGGACTGCGATCATCATCGGCCCGGCGGTTAGAATCCCCGCATGCCTATGTCAGCCCCGCCCAGCAACCGGTTCGAGCGGCGTCGCGCGGAGACCCGCAGGGCTCTCGTCCGAGCGGCCCGGCGGATACTCGCCGAGACCGGGGACACGAGCGCCAGCATCCAGGCGATCGCCGAGCGCGCGGACGTCGGCTTCGGGTCGTTCTACAACCACTTCGAGTCCAAGGCGGAGCTGTTCGAGACGGCGGTGGTGGACGCCATGGAGGAGTTCGGCCAGAACTTCGACGAGCGTCTGGCCGGGATCGACGACCCGGCGGAGCTCGTCGCGGCCGGCTTCCGGCTCAGCGCCCGGATGGCCGACTCCCACCCGGAGCTGATGCAGGTCCTGCGCCGCCGCGGCCTCGGGCACATCCACGCGGACAACGGCCTGGCCCGCCGGGCGCTGCGCGATCTCCAGGCCGGCATCGGCTCCGGCCGCTTCACCGCCCTCGACCCGGTGGTCGCCCTCTCGGCGCTGGGCGGAACCCTGCTGTCCCTGGTGGAGCTGCGTTTCGCCCGCCCCGAGGTGGACGGCGACGAGGCCGCGGTGAACCTCGCCGAGATGGTCCTGCGCATGCTGGGCCTGCCTGCGGACGACGCCCATGAGGTCGCCCGCCGCCCCCTCCCCGACCTCGACTGAACGCCCGCCGCCCCCTCCTTGACCCCGACCTGCTCCTTTGCCTCGACCGACCGCCCGCCCCCGCCCACGCGCCCGGCACGTCTACGTACCCGACGACGTATCCGGGCGGAAGGTGACCGACGTACCGGTGAAGCGGGCGTCGATCCCGTCGTCGGTGGTGGTGACCGACCGCAGATGGAGCCCTTCGGGAACGTTCTCCAACGGAATGGGCTCGTCCAGGGCCTTGTCGAACAGTGACTTCAGCGGAGGGATCAGTTCTCCCCGGACGGCACGGACATCCGTGAAGGTGATGCTGTTGCCGCTCGCCGCCGAGACGGCCACGCTCACGGTCACCGCGCCGACGAGCGGCAGACCGGCCGTCGCGTTGATCCGGCCCGGCTCGCCGCCCCGCGACACCTCCACGCCGAGCGCGTTCGTCACATCCGCGTACGACAGATGGGCGGTCGCCCGAACACCGCGCGCGTGCGCCTCGTCGGCACTCCCCGATGTCCTCAGACCGTCCATGCCGACCGTCAGTCTCGTCACCGGCAGGGGCCGGGTCGTGCCGTTCGCGGGGATGTCCTCGGCGGTGAGGTCGACGTGGTCCAGGCGGCCCCGGGCCAGCTGTGTCAGCACGGGAAAGCCGCTGACGTGCACCGAAGGGCGGTCGGCGGTTCCCATCCCGTCCTGGAACGCCTTGGCCGTACGGCTCTCCGCGCGGGCCGCGGCGATACGGTCGACCGCGACCGAGCCGATCAGCAGCGCCGCCAGGGAGGCGCCGACGACGATGATCAGGCGCCGCCTCCTCGGTGTCGGGGCGCTCACATACACGGCTGCGTCGCCGTAGGGCTCGGCGAAGGGCTCGCCGAAGTACTCCTCGTCGCGCTGGGACTGGTACATGGTTCTCCTCTTGGGGTGGTTCTTCGTGAAGTGCGCCTTCGGGTGGTTCTTCGTGAAGTGCGCCTAGGCGCCGTGGTCCTGGGGCCGGACGAGGCCGCGCAGACAGGCCCCGGCGCGGTCGCCGTCCACGCCCATCGCGACCAGGGCGGCGGTCGCGGTGCCCGTGCCGTCGTCACTCCAGGCCCCGCCGTTCACACAGTCCAGGAGCCCCAGCAGGAGTCCCTCCAGCGCCCGGGTCAGCACGACCGGCGGAACGCGGGTCTGAAAGACCCGCTGCCGCTGGCCCCGGCCGATGATCGCCTCCGCCATGTCGCGCGCGGGGGCGAGGACTTCGGCGACCCGTTCGGCCCCGAGGTCCTGCGGGGTGAGGCGGAGCAGGATGCGGTAGCGGTCACCGACGGGCCACACGGCGAGGACGAAGCGCGCCAACTCCGTGACGGCGTCCCCCTCGGCGGCGTCCGGCACCGGGAGCGCCTGCCGCAGCGCCCGCGCGGCCTCCGCCACCAGCCCCTCCACGAGCGCGGCCCGGCCGTTGAAGTGGCCGTAGACCGTACGGCGCACGACACCCGCGGCCTCGGCGATGTCACCGAGGCTGCTGTCGGGGTCGCGGCCGAGTTCCCGTCTGGCCGCTTCGAGGATGCGGGCCCGTGTGAGGCGGGTCCGGCTGCGTTCCGAGGTGTCTGCGACGCGTGCGCCGGTCATGTCGGACCTTCGGTCGTCGGGGGCGGACAGCTCGATAGTTGCACACCGACGGGCAATAAACTAGTCTGCACATCGGCGGGCAATTAGGCCTGTCGTTTGGATCATGCCGGCTTCGAGCTACGGCGCCTTGAGGCTGCCGGTGAGCGGGGTGATGGGGGTCCCTCCCGCGGTGGGGGCACCTCCCGCTCGAACGAAGCTGAGAGTGGGGGAGGAGCCGAGCGTGGGGGAGTGCGTGCCACACCCCGCGGCCCAGGCGTGATCCAAACGACAGGCCCTAACTGCCCCGGTGCCGCGCCCACCCGTGGCCGCACCCGCACCGCACCTCTCGATTCCGAACCCCCGAAGCCACCGCTTCACCTCCTACCGAGGAGCCCGACCATGCCGCTCTTTGCGAAGACACCCGTCGAGAAGATGACCGAGCCCTATCCACGCCGCTGGTGGGCCCTGCTGGTCCTGTGCCTGAGCCTGCTGATCGTCGTGATGGCGAACACCTCGCTGATCGTGGCCGCCCCCGACATGACCAAGGACCTGGAGCTGTCCAGCAGTGACCTGCAGTGGGTCATCGACGGCTACACCGTCCCCTACGCCGCGCTGATGCTGGTCCTCGGCGCGATCGGCGACAAGTACAGCCGCCGCGGCGCCCTGGTCCTGGGCCTGCTGATCTTCGCGGGCGGCTCGGTGATGGGCGGCCTGGTCGACGAGACGAACCTGGTCATCGCCGCCCGCGCGATCATGGGTGTGGGCGCGGCGGTCGTCATGCCGGCCACGCTCTCCCTCTTGGTCGCGATGTTCCCTCGCGGTGAACGGGCGAAGGCCATCACCGCATGGTCGGCCACCTCCGGCCTCGCCATCGCCGCAGGACCGGTGACCGCCGGCTGGCTGCTGGAGGACCACGCCTGGGGCTCCACCTTCCTGATGAACGTGCCCATCGCCGTCCTCGGCGTCGTCGCCGCGCTGCTGCTGGTCCCGCCGTCCAGGGCCGAGGGCATGGGCCGTATCGACTACGTCGGCGGTCTGTTGTCGATCGTCTCGGTCGGCTCCCTGGTCTACGCGACCATCGAGGGCCCGCACTTCGGCTGGGGCGCCGGCCCGGTCACCGCGGCCGTGGTCGCCGGCGTGGGCCTGCTGGCCTTCGTGGCCTGGGAGCTGAAGCACCCGAACCCCATGCTGGACGTGCGCAAGTTCGCCGAGCGGCCCTTCAGCGGTTCGATGCTCGCGGTGCTGTTCTTCTTCTTCGGCACCTTCGGCTCGATCTACTACTCCACCCAGTTCCTGCAGTTCGTCCTCGGCTACGACGCCCTGGAGACCGGCATCCGTCTGCTGCCCCTGGCCGGCGCGGTCTTCGTCGGCGCCGCGGTCACCGCGAAGCTGGCCCCGAAGCTGGGGGTGAAGATCGTCGTGGGCGCCGGCATGGTGATCGGCACGGCGGGCGTCTTCCTGCTCACGGGGATCGGGTCGGGCTCCACCTACACCGATTTCCTGGCGCCCCTGGTGATGCTCGGCTTCGCCATCGGCCTGAGCCTTTCCCCGGCCACCGACACCATCATGGGCTCCTTCCCGGAGGACGAGCTGGGCGTCGGCGGCGGCGCCAACGACACCGCGCTGGAACTCGGTGCCGCCCTGGGCATCGCCATCCTCGGCTCACTGCTGGCCACGTCCTACAAGGACAAGCTGACCGACCTGGTCGGCGGCCACCTCCCGGCCGAGGGCATGGAGATCGCCAAGGACTCGGTCGGCGGCGGCATAGCGGTCGCCGAGGAGGTCGCCAAGAACCCGCAGGGCGGCGTCGAGCAGGCCCAGACCCTGCTGGGGGCGGTGCACGAGTCCTTCGCCCACGCCATCGCCCACACCAGCCTCATCGGCGGCATCATCATGGCCGCCGGAACGCTGATCGTCATCGCCGTCCTGCCCGGCCGCGAGCGCGACGCGGCGACCGGCCGGGAGGAGACGGCCGAGACGACCGAGACGGCCGAGCAGCAGACCGAGACCGTGGACGCCTGACCCCCGGGGTCGGTGCGCACACCGGAGGCCGGCGACCCGAGTCCGGCCTCCTCCACCCCAAGACGGGCCGTGCCTTGAGCGGCACACGGCCCAGGACGGTGCCGGACGGGGACAGCCGGCACCGTCCCTTTTCGCTGTGGGGCGGGTTTGCTGTTGGGCGGTTTGCTGTCGGGCGGGTTTTGCCATCCGGTGGCCTCTGCCGTCCAGTTCTTCTGGGTGGCGACGCGTTCCAGGTGGGCCAGTACGGTCTCGGCGGCCGCGCGGCGGCGGGCCAGGGCCTTGTCGTCCAGCGGGAGCGGCCAGGCCTGGTCGGCGGAGGTCTTGTGCGGGGCGGGGTTCTCGGCGCCCTTCTCGGGTTCGTCGGCCCATGCCTCGATCTCGCCGTGCCCGGCGGGGCGGTGGGCGTACAGCGCCTTGAGGAAGTCGGACGGCCCGCGCCCGGCGGCCTTTGCCGTCCGGCGACGGTGACGCCCCACCTGGACGTCGTCCCGGTACCGCCGTGCCGGTGCCGCCCTCCGTGCCGGTGCCGCCCTCCGTGCCGGTACCGCCGACCGTGCCGGTGCCGCCGACCGTGCCGGTACCGCCGACCGTGCCGGTCAGCTGTCCGTGCCGGTCAGCATGGTGCCGTCCGGCTCGATGGCCGTCCGGTGCACGACGCCGTGCCTTGCCTGCCTCGCCTGCCTTGCCTCGCCATGTCTTGCCACGCCTTGCCATGCCTGCGGGGCCGAGCGGGGCCGAGTTGCGGGCGCGGCTCGTACGAAGGCCCCGGTGGTGGCTTGGCGCCAGGGCCCGTTCGAGCCTCCGCGTGAACAGCCGTACTACGGCTCGATGTCGGCGGCGGCCTCCGCCGTGGCCGTGGCCGTGGCCGTGGTCGTGGTCGTGGTCGTGGTCGTGGCCATGGTCGTGGCGGCCACGGCGTCGACGACGGCGCGTGCCCGCTGCTCCGGGACACCGGCCGCGATGAGCGTGGTGACGGCCGTACGGGTGCCGTCGTCCTCCAGCGCGCCGGTGTTGACCTCTTCCAGCAGGGCGACTGTCATCGCCTCCAGACCGGCGCTCAGCACCGGGGCGGGCAGATGGGAGTGGAAGACGCCGTCCCGCTGTCCCCGCTCCAGGATGGCCGTGACCCTCACCCGGGCGGGCTCCAGAATCCCGGCGACACGTTCCACGCCGAGGTCCCGCCGGGCCAGCGCGAGGAGCATCCGGTAGCGGTCGCCGACGGGCCAGAGCGACAACGAGAAGTGGGCGAGCGCCCGGTCGGCCGGCTCCGTCACCCCCGCAACGACCGCCACGGCGGCCTGGAGCGCCTCGGCGGCCTCCTCGGCCAGCGCGTCCAGCAGTGCCGCCCGTCCGGGGAAGTGCCCGAACAGCGTGCGCCGTACGACACCGGAGGCGCGGGCCAGCTCCTCCAGGGTGATGTCGGGGTTCCGCCCGAGCTCCTGGCGCGCGGTGGCCAGGATGCGCGCCCGGTTGGACCGCGCGTTGCGCCGCTGGGGCACACGGCCGACGGGCTGGGACACGAAACGAACCTCGCGGGAGCCGGAACGAGAACGGACCTCCCCATTCTGGCACGCGGGCCCCGACCGCTCCCGGGCCCCGGCCCCCGGTGAACAGGGTGGTGGACGCGGCTCTGCGGGCGTGGGCGCCGTAAAACCGCGGCGTCGTGGCGCCGCATCGCCGTAGCGCCGTGCAGGAGGAAAGGAGAGGGCGGAGGGCCGACGGCGGTGTGGAGGGCCTTCGGCCGATGCCGATCTGTACAGTCCTCGGCCGCCTCCACTACGTTGACGACCGGAATCGGGCTCGTCGACGCGTTGGTGGCTGGGAGGCGCGTCTCCTCGACCTGCCCGACGGAGACATCAGTGTCGTACCGTTCCCTGCTGCGTATCGCGGGTGCCGGCTTCTTCCCCCTGGGGTTCCTCGCCCGCCTGCCCTACGCCACCTCGGCCCTCTCCACACTCATCCTGCTCCAGGCGTCGACCCACAGCTACGCCTTCGCCGGACTGGCCAGTGCGGCCCAGAGCGTCGCCACCGCCATCGGCGGCCCCCTGGTCGGGGCCCTGGCCGACCGCCACGGGCACCGACCGGTCGGAGCCGCCGCCGCGATCGCCAACCTCGCCGCCTGGGCCGCGTTGCTGGCCGCGAGCCACGGCCCCCGGGAAGGCATGTTCGCGGCGGCCGCTCTCGTGGGCCTGACCCAGCCTCAGGTCGCCCCTCTCGTCCGCGTGCGCTGGTCCCGCCTGCTGCGCTCGCACGACGAGCACCATCTGCTGTCCACGGCGCTGTCGTACGAGGCGTCCGCGGACGAGATGAGCTTCGTCGCCGGACCCGCGCTCGTCGGGCTGCTCGCAACGTTCAGCCCGCTCGCGCCCGCCGTGGTGACCATGTCCCTGATCGCGGCCTGCACCCTCCCCTTCGCCCTCCGCCACGCCGACCGCGCCACGCGGCGGCCTCCGACCGGGGAGCGCGGAAAGCCGCACCTCCCCCGTCTGCCGCGCCTGCCGCGTCGCCCCCTGGCCGTCATGGTCCTGGCGATGGCGGCGATGGGGGCGATCTTCGGCGCGGTCCAGACGGCGGTCACCGTGTACGCCGACGCGATCGGCGAACCCGGTGTCTCGGGGCTGCTGTACGCCGAGTTCGGCATCGGCAGCGCCCTGGCCGGCCTGGCCTGCGCCTGGCTGCCGCGCCGATTCACCCCGCGCCTGCGCTATGTCTCGTTCGCCACGGCACTCTTCGTGGGCATGCTGGTGCTCTTCGTCGGCGCCCGGACGGCCTCCCTCCCCGTCGCCATGGCACTGGCGAGCTTCACCATCGCTCCGTACATGATCAGCCTGTACGCGTTGACCGAACGGCTCGCCCCCGCCGAGCGGGCGGCGATCGCCATGACCGTCCTGTGCGCCGGCGGCCCCCTGGGGACGGCCGCCGGGCAGGCCGTGTCCGGCGGCCTCGCCGAAACCCACGGCGTCCACGGCGCCCTCCTGGTGGCCCTCGCCGTGGCAGCGGGCGCACTCCTGCTCGCGCTCGCGGCCTACCTCGCCGACCGGGGACGCAACATCTGGATCATCGACCGCGCCCCCGGTCCCATCACTCACGCCCGTCCCGCCGCCCGTGCCCGTACGGCGGAGGGCGGTCCTGAAGCGGACCGGCACCGGACCCCCTCTTGATCAGGTGCCGGGCGGGACGACATCACGTGCCGGGCGGGGCGACATCACGTGCCGGGCGGGGCGACATCACGTGCCGGGCGGGGCGACGCGGACGACCGGCACGCTGCGTTCCACGGTGTAGGCGTGGACGGCCGTCAGCACCGTCCGCTGGCCGGCCACGATTCCGGCGACCTGCTCGGACCCCAGCAGGTCGTCCATGGCGGCGCGGCTCCCGGCCCCGATGACGACGCTCGCGTGGTAGCGCCGGAAGACCGGGTTGTCGTGGCCGACACCGAGCGTGGGATGCACATACCGCGACCACGGCAGAAAGGTGTACGTCCGCAGATCCCGCGCACCGGCCTCCTGGAGCGCCGGGCCGATGCGGTCGTGGACGTATCGCCGGAAGGTACGGCCGCTCACTCCCCGGCGCCGACGCAGCAGCAGAACCGTGCGATGCCCCACGGCGTCGTCGTGACCGCCGGTCCACCAGCGGCCTCCGCCCGGACCGGTGGCCTGGCCGAGAACCCGTTCGAATGCGTTCTGCTCGTCCAGGTAGACCTCCCACATGCGCATTGGCATGCCGAGCGCGGCGACCGTGCTCCCGAACCGGACCTCGGCGACACCGTCGCAGCGCCAGCCCGGCGGGACCACCGTGCCCACCGTCGGGGACGACGGCCAGTAGCCGTGATCGGTGGGCGAGAAGTGCCGCTGCACGTACTCGGCCATGTTGGGCAGCCGCCCGGCGATCCGCGCGTGCGGCCCGGACCAGTACCCGAGGGCCGCCTCCCTCGGCAGATCCGCCCGCAACCAGACCGGGGACATGAAGGAGGTGGTCTTCACAGGTCGGCTCATCACTTCTCCTGACTCATTGCTTCTCCCACTTCCCCGGCACGACTGGCTTCCCCGGCAGGACGGGGCCCTTCCGGCAGGACTGGCGAGCGGTATGTCCCTGGCCCGACCGACCGGTGGACCGTTACGCGCCGCTCGCTGGACGCACCTCAGCGGCGGGCGCCCCGGAGGCGGTCGACGACGTACAGCGGGTCGGCGGGCGCGGTGTCTCCGCGCCAGGCGACGTGCTGGTCGGGTCGTACGAGGACCAGGTCCCGTTCGTAGAGAGCGCGGGCATGCGGGTCGCGCACGTCCACGACCGCCAGGGGGACGCCGCGTTCGGCGGCGGCGTCGACGAGCGCGCCGACGTCGAGGTCGGCGAAGCGCAGCAGGGTGAATCCATCGGGGCGGAAGAGGTCGAACAGGGCGCGGCCGTCCTCCAGCAGCACGCTGGGCGGCCGTGTGCCCGGCCAGGTGCTGGGCGTGTACTCGTCCATCCTCTGGCGGGGTGCCCGGGCGCCGGGCGCGGTATCGGGGCAGACGGTGGGTGAGGTGTCGTAGCGGTAGCCGAGTTCGATGCCGAGGGCCTCGTTCTCCAGGTTGCCCAGATCGTGGATCTCGCGGCCGACGCGCCGCCGGGTACGGGCGCCGAGCCAGTGTTCGCTGTGCAGTTCGGCCCGGTGGGCGGTCATGACGGCGGCCCGTACGAGGGCGTGCCGGGCGGCGGCGTGGCGGTTGCGCAGCGCCACGGCCCGGCGCTCGTGCTCGTAGGCGCGCAGGAGATCGGGGGTGCCCCAGCCCTGGAGGACCGCGGCGAGCGCCCAGCCCAGGCCGACGGCGTCGCCGACGCCGGTGTTCATGCCGTAGCCGCCGGTCGGGGTCACCTGGTGGACGGCGTCGCCCGCGAGCCAGACCCGCCCGCGGCCGAACGAGTCGGCGACGGTCAGCCGCGGTGTCCAGGCGTTGGCGACCAGCACGTCCAACTCGAAACGGCAGCCGAGGCGTTCGTACACGAACTCGCGCGGGTCGATGCGGTCGGCGTCGACGCCGATGCCCAGCGGCGCGTGGAGGGTGAAGGTGTCGCCGTCGTTCTGCGAGATCAGCGTCCAGCCCTCCGGCGACTGCAGGTGCCAGACGGCACCGAAGCGGCCCAGGACCGCCGTGTCCTCGGTGGTGAAGTGCACCAGCTGGAAACGGCCGTCCGCCGGGCGTTCCCGCCGCTCCCGGAAGGCACGGGCGAGGGCCGCCAGGGTGCGGGGCAGACCCAGCTCCTTGACGACCAGCCCGCGCAGGTCGATCTCGTCCAGACCGATCCCGAGCTGCCCGCGGGTGCGGCTGCTCGCGCCGTCGCACCCGACGAGATAACGGGCACGGACCGTACGGCGGCTCACACGGCCGTTCGATCCGCCGTACGAGCCGCCAGTCGTACTGCCGGTCGTACGACCGCTCGCACTGCGCCTCTTACTGCTCTTACTGCCCTTGCTGCTCTCACTGCCCTTACCGCCCTTACCGCCCTTACTGCCCTTGCTGCGGCTCGTGCCGTCGGCGGAGACCAGCTGGGCGGTGACGCCGTCGCCGTCCTCCTCGAAGCTCTCCAGTTCCCAGCCGTACCGCACCGTCACACGCGTCGCGCGATCCGCCAGCAGATCCCGCAGCGCCGGTTCGAGGACCACCTGGGAGACCCGCATCCAGGGCTCCAGGGGCTGGGTGCCGTCGTTGCGCTCGCGGGCCTGTCGGCGCGACTCGTCGACGCTGGGGTACTCGAAGGAGGCCAGCTCCCAGCCGACGGCGTTCGTCGCCCACATCACCTTCGTACGACGATCGGCGGGAACGGCGACCTTCCGCAGATCGTCGGCGACACCGAGGCGGCGGTACAGCTCCATGCTCCGGCCGTTGGTGACGTCCATCTTCGGATGCCGGGTGGTGGAGGCATTCCGCTCCACCACCAGGGTCTCCACCCCGTGCCGCTCCAACTCCATGGCCAAGGTCAGCCCGACCGGACCCGCACCGACCACGAGCACGGAGGTCTCCTCGTACTGGACAGCCATGGCTCAGCACCTCCCCTTCCCCACTCTTGACGAAAGCTTCACTTTCGAGACTGACATCAGTCAATAGAACTGACGAAACATTCAGATAACTCGGCCGGGACGGCTAGAGTGCGTCGCGAGGGAATGCGATAGGCGCAGGCGAAGGGAACGCGGTACGCGCGGACAAAGAGGTATGCGGTACGCGCGGGCGGAGGACGTAATGCCCGAGAAGACCGAGAGGACCGAGAGGACCGAGAAGGCCGAGAGGACCGAGAGGACCGCACCCCGACGCGCCGAACAGCGACGGGCTCGGACGCGCTCCTCCCTGGTGTGCGCGGCTCAGCGGTTGCTGGCCGAGGGCCGGACCGATGTGGCGGTCCTGGAGATCACCGAGCTGGCGGACGTCGGGGTCGGCACGTTCTACAACCACTTCGACACCAAGGAGGACCTCTACCGCACGGCGGTCGAAGAGGCGCTGGAGTGGTTCGGCGGCCTGATGGACCGGCTCACGACCGACATCGACGACCCGGCGATCGCGTACGCGCAGACCTTCCGCATGACCGGCCGCCTGCACCGCCGCTACCCGCAACTGAGCCTGGTCCTGCTACGGCACGGCCTCGACGCACTCCACTCCGACCGCGGCCTGGCCCCACGCGCCCGCCGCGACATCCGGACCGCGGCGGACGCCGGCCGGTTCGAGGTGGAAGACCTGGACGTCTCCGTGGCGATGACGGTCAGCGCCCAACTGGCCCTGGGCACACTGCTGCACACCCAGCCCGACCGCGACGACGCGAACTCCACGGACCTCGCCGCCCGCGCCCTGCTCCGCCACTTCGGCATACCCACCACCGAAGCCACACGAATCTGCTCACTGACCCTCCCCACCCAGGACAAAGCACCCCTGCGCGACGACGACTTGACCAAGGAACCCCCTGATCGCAGCCCCCTCATCGACTGAGACCTACCGCCCCCACCCCCGCCACCGCTACATTGACCGCGGTACAGATCCCCGCCTTCGTTCGCCTTCGTGAGGCTTGTAGAAAAGTCCGTCGCCGCAGGTCAGCGGGTGGCCGGGAGATCGCCGCGGAACGCACCCCCGCCGATTCGGGAACGCTCGGCCGATCGTTGCGGGTCGGGGCATACCCCTCTGGCCATGTCGGTGGCTGCCACAGCGTCAGCCGCGGGCACCTGGTGATTCGGGTCCCACTTCAGCGGTTCTCCCCTTGTTTTTTGCCTTCACCCCATTCCGCCTCAGCGGAGGCGTAGCTGTCCGTTCTGACGGACGCTCACGGCATGAAGAGCGCATTCCGAAGGAAATCGTCGCGCACCGTTTTGGCTGTGGTCGACCACCATGAACGTGTGCCGCTGTGCAGAGTTCGAGGCGAGTCTTGTTGGCGGCCTGTTGTGTCTCGGGTGATTCGTATCGGTGGTCGGCAGGTTCAACCAGCTGCCGGAGGGCGGTGGTCTTGACGAATCGATGCGTATCTTCGTCGTCCGTCGCAGCAGAATGCGGACGATCAGCCTTCGTGGCCGTCCCCACCCGGTCACGGATTCCTCTTATGTCTGGCATCCGTTGCCGGATGTCGAGGATGAGGATTTCGATGTGGTTCCACGCGAGCTTGGTCCATTTCTGCGTGGATATCTTGAGGGCTGGATTCCTGACGGCGTCATCACTCTCGTCAAATGAACACTCAGGCCCGCCGAATAGGGAGGATGCCCTGTGACCAGTGCTCAGCACCGGCGCCAGCCGTCGAGTCGTGGTTCACTGAGGCTGGAGATCCGGACGCTTCTGGCAGCCGCCGGCCTCCCCGAAGCGGACAACGACGATCGCTATCGCGCCCACGGTGTCCTGGTGACGGATCGCGGTGAGTCAGTTGGCGTGGAGTGGTTCGTCTCCCGCAGCCTCCGCCGCGCCGCCGCCGACGAACAGCTGCGGGGCTGGCCCATGGGCATGGCGGACCGCGCGCAGGAAGCCGCTCGACGTCACCTGCACGCCGCCCTGTTCGGCATCCTGACGGAAGGCGGTTACCTGGTGGAGGCTGATCCACCGGACACCCCGGGGGCTCTGTCCGTTCGGGCCGGCCGGGTTCCCACACCCGCGACCTTGGCTGCGGGCATCAGGCGGATCCTCGCTGACCTCCACGGCGTCGCGGATGCCTCGGAGGACTCCGGTCCATCGCCGTGAGTACTCCGCGAGGCCTGGCCTCCACGTTCCTCGTCCCGCCGGGGCGGCCATTCCTATGCTTGTCGCATGGACCAGGAGCTGGAGCGAGCCGCCCTCGTCTCACTCCTGCGGCGCGGTGATCGCCCGTGGCCTGAGCTCACTGATCAGGTCGAGACGGTGGGAAGCGCACGCGAGGTCCTGGACAACGCGCTCGACGCCTCGGGACAAGGCGCGCTCTTCGACACCGAGCCCGCCGTGGACCTGGAGTCCGTCGCCGCCGAGATCGCCGCCTGGGAACGCGAGGGCATGCGACTGGTGACCGTCCTGGACGAGGACTACCCGCTGTACCTGCGGCTCGTCCACCAGCGTCCGCCGTTCCTTTTCCTGCGTGGAGCCGCGGTCGAGGACGATCTGCGGGTCGCGGTCGTCGGTACCCGCACCCCCACCCCGGAGGGTGTCGCGCACGCGCGCGCGATCGCGGGCGGGCTCGCCGAGCGGGGTGTCACCGTGGTCAGCGGTCTGGCGGCCGGCATCGACACGGCCGCGCACGGTACTGCCCTGGCCGTCGGTGGTCGTACGGTCGCCGTCATCGGCACCGGACTGCGCCGCTCCTATCCCGCTCAGAACGCCCGTCTCCAGCAGGAGATCGCCGAGCGAGGGTTGCTCGTCTCGCAGTTCTGGCCGGACTCGCCGCCCTCGAAGGCGTCGTTCCCAATGCGCAACGCCGTCATGAGTGGCTACTGCCTGGCCACCGTCGTGGTCGAGGCCGCCTATCGCAGCGGGGCTCGTATGCAGGCGCGTCTCGCCTTGGAGCACGGCCGCCGGGTGTTCCTTATGCGTTCCCTCATGACCCACGAATGGGCTCGGGAGTACGCGGGCCGGCCCAACACCACTGTCATCGACGGTCCGGACGACGTCTTCCGCGAACTCGGCTCCCTGGTCCCCACCACGGGCGAGCTGACCTGGGCGTAACCGGCGGGCCCGGGTGACAACCGTCGTCGGGCTGTCCGCCCGCTACGCCAACTTCCTCGTCCACCCGTTGCTGCCCGGCCCGGGCGTCTGCCAGGTCTGCCGCGGCCCGGCGAAGGTCGGCTACCCCACCTGCTGGCAGTGCTACGAGGCCGGCAGATCCTCGATCCCAGCGTGGCCGACGCCGTGGTCCCGGTCAGTCTGGCCCTCAAGGGTGAGCAGTACGCCAACGAACTCTGGCGCTACAAGAACACCGCCGGTCCGCAGCAACAGTATTTCCGCATGGGCCTGGCCGCCGTCCTGTGGCGGTTCCTCACCCTGCACGAGGGCTGTGTCGCGGGCCACCGCGCCATCCCCGGCTTCGACATCGTCACCACCGTCCCCAGCACCAGCGGGCGCACGAACCACCCCCTGCGCACGATGGTCGCCGACATGATCGGCCCCACCCGCGAGCGCCACCGCGACCTCCTCGCCGCGGCACCGGACGCGAGCGCGCTCGGCCGTACCGCTTCTCCCACGCGTTACTCGGCCTCAGCTCTATGGGGAGAGAACGTCCTGCTCATCGACGACACATGGACCACCGGCCACCACGCGCAGTCCGCCGCCACAGCGTTGAAGGCCGCCGGAGCGGGCGGCGTGGCGGTCGTCGTCCTGGGGCGCCATCTCAACACCTCCTACGGCGAGACCGCGACGCACGTGCAGCAGGCGCGGCTGCGCCGCTTCTCCTGGGGTGCCTGCGCCCTGAAGCCCTGGGATCACGCGCAGCCGTGACCGCTGCCTCATCAACCGGATGTCAGGCCCTCGCGAACTCCGGCCCTTCGTGGCGTGGCCGGGCCTTCGGGGCCGTAGCCTAGGCGGAACGCCATCTGGGGGTGGCAGGTGCGTGGGCCGGTCGGGGGCATCAGTCGTTCGCGCAGGTCGGGCCATTCGAGGGCCTGGTGCAGGAGGGAGGCGCGGACGCCGTGGGCGGTGGCGGTCAGCAGGACCCGTTCGAGGGCCTGGCCCGCGCGAAGCCAGTCGGTGCGGCGGTCGTGCGCGGTGGTCAGTACGGCGATGGCGGGCCGCCTCTCGAAGGGGCGGGCGGGGAGTGTGTCCGGGTGGCGGTGGGCGCCGAAGTCCCGCATCGGGATGTGGTCCAGGAAGTCCTGGGGGCCCAGCACCTCGGGCGGCATGCCCAGGCCGGTACTGATACCGGCTCCGGTGTCCGGTCCGGTCAGCCAGCGGCGGCTCTCCGCGGCGCGGTCGGGATCGGTGGTGTTGCGGTGCTCGGCCTCCCGGGTGAGGCGTAGCACGGTGTCGGTCCGGGCCGGAGGGAGGTGGTGGAGCAGGGCGCCTTCCGTGTGGGCGGCCTCGGTGAGTTCGGTGAGGACGGGGGTGGGCAGGGGTCGTTCCGTGAAGGGGAGGCGGCTGCTGTGCCGGCGCCAGACGGCGTCGTACAGGGCGGGGTTGCCGGTGGTGGTCCGGGTGGTGTCGGCGGGACGGACCGTGGCGAGGAGGTCAGGTGCGTCGGGGCGCGGTAGCAGTCGGGTCACCGGTGTCCAGCCGAAGTGTTCGACCGCGATGCGCAGGTTGAGGACGGCGCAGCCGACGGACAGGTGCAGGGCCCGTCCGGTCGGGTCGGTGTGGCGCAGGCCGCGGTGTGTGGCGGCGCGGATCTCCAGGGTGAGCGTGTCCGGGTCGAGGTGGAAGCGCCAGGGCTGGGTGTTGTGGATCGACGGGGCGGCCACGGCCGCGGAGAGCAACGTCTCCAGGGTGGTGCCGTCGAGGACCGCGGTGCGCATCGGAGCCTCCTCGCCGCCCCGCGTCCATGGTGGGCGGCGGGGCATTCGGTGACCGGACCAGGGTGGCGTCCGGCGCGCGGCGCGGGGCAGGGGCCGTACGGCCCCACCGTGGCTCCGGACGGCCCTCGCCGCCGCTCACCGCCCGGGGTGTTCGCCGGTGTCCGGCTGCTCCAGCTGGGAGGCGAGGACCGCGGCCTGGACGCGGCGCTGGACGCCGAGCTTGGCGAGCAGGCGGGAGATGTGGTTCTTGACGGTCTTCTCTGAGAGGTAGAGCTTCTTGCCGATCTCACGGTTGGTGAGGCCGTCGCCGATCAGGGCGAGGATGTCCCGCTCACGGGGCGACAGGCTCGCCAGCTCGGGTGACAGGGCCGGTGTCTCGGCGGGGTCGGCGCGCAGCGAGCGCATCAGGCGGGCCGTGGTCGCGGGGTCCAGCATGGACTGGCCGGAGGCGACGGTACGGACGGCCGAGACCAGGTCGGTGCCCCTGATCTGTTTGAGGACGTAGCCGGAGGCTCCGGCCATGATCGCGTCGAGCAGGGCGTCCTCGTCGTCGAACGAGGTCAGCATCAGGCAGGCCAGCTCCGGCATCCGGCTGCGCAGTTCCCGGCAGACGGTGATGCCGTCGCCGTCCGGGAGCCGTACGTCGAGCACGGCGACGTCCGGACGCAGCGCCGGTGCACGGACGAGGGCGTGCTCGACGGTGTCCGCGTCGCCGATCACGGAGATGTCCGGTTCGGCGTCGAGGAGGTCGGTGATGCCGCGTCGTACGACCTCGTGGTCGTCGAGCAGGAACACCCGGATCGGGTTCTGCTCCGTGAAGGTGCGTGTCTCGGTCATGACGGCCCCTCGTCCCCGGTGGCGTACGGGCTGCGGGTCACCCGTGCCGACGATCATCGCTTGCCGGGGCCGGATGTACTAGGGCCGACCGGCCCTAGTGGGTTCGGGATGTGCCCCCTGTTGCCCGTACGGGCATGGACGTCGGGATGACCGGTGGCGGGAGCATGCTCACAGGTGAGGCAGTCGGCGGCGACATACGCCCGCGGGTACGACGTACTGGCTCCCCGTCTGACCGTGGCGCGCCAGTGGCTCACCGAGCATCCGACGCCGAATCCCTGACCTCCGTGGCCGTGTTTCCCGTCGGAGCCAACGAGCCGTCCGCCCCTTCCCGGCTCTCCAGTTCGAAGTCCACGTCCACCACCCCCTCGACGGCGCGCACCAGGCGGGCGGCCACGGGGACCAGGGAGGTGTCCCGGACCCGGCCGACCAGCTTCACCACGCCGTCGTGCACCTGGACGCGGACCGCCGATCCCGGTGGCGGGAAGAGGTAGGCGACGACCTCACGGCGGACCTCCTCGGCGAGGTCCTCGTCGTCGCGCAGGAAGACCTTGAGGAGGTCGGACCGGCTGACGATGCCCTCCAGCATGCCCAGTTCGTTGACCACCGGCAGCCGCTTGACCCTGGCCCGTGCCATGGTCCGGGCGGCTTCGGCGAGCGTCGCGCCGGGGCGGGTGGTGAGCGCCGGGGCGGTCATCAGCTCCTCCGCGCTCACGCCGCCGGCCTTCGCGAGGTCGGACAGGCGGCGCAGCTGGGTGTACCGGTCGGGGTCACTGTCGCGGAACTCCTCCTTGGGCAGCAGGTCGGCCTCGGAGACCAGGCCCACGACGCGGCCCTCACCCTCCAGGACGGGCAGGGCACTGACCTTCCAGTCCTGCATCATCCGCACGATCTCCTTGAAGGTCGCATTGCGGCCGACCGCGGTGACCGTGTGGGTCATGACGTCGCTGACGATGTGCGGGGTGCCGTGCATGATCGCTCCTCGCGGTTCAGACGGGGTTGCCGGCGCCGTAGGGGGCGTACATGTCCAGCAGCCGGGTCCGGGCGGAGCGGAGGCGGTGGGCGAGCACGTCGCCGACCCACTGGGCGATGGTGCTGCCCGGCACATGCATGTCGAGCTCGACCGTGCCGGTGCGGATGATCCAGAACCGGTCGGCCTTGCCGCCCTCCTCGAACAGCCGCGTCCCCTGGGGGACGGACACCTCACGGGCGAAGCGCATGAGCCGCTGCCGGTGCTCGGCGGGCAGGGCTCGCAGGATGCTGGGGGTGGGGGCGTTGATCACGGCGGGCCTCCCTGCGGGGTGTGGAACTGCCATGACCAGCGTGTGTCCGATGCCCAGCGGCAGACCATGGGCCACTCGGTCCTGCGGGCGGGCCGCTCGGCTCCTACGAGGAGACCTCCGGCACCCTGCGGTCACGCCGGGCCCGCTGTTCCCTGGAGGTGTGAGACGACCCGCCCGTCGGAGGGGGTGAGCACTGTGGGTACCTCACTGACACCCGACTTCTGGAAGCTGTTCGCGGTCCTTCTGGTGATCTCCGCGACAGCCACCTTCGTGGTGAGTGCCGTGCTGGACGCGCTCGTCGTTCGGCTGCAGCAGCGCCGGCGGCGGCATCCGGTGTCCGTCGGCCGGACAGCTACGGTAGCTCGCGGGCCCCGCCGGCCCGTGCTGCATCAATGAGGCCATGAACTGACGCGACCCTCTGTCTCCAGGGGGCCGCGTCACTCTGCGCCCGGTCAGCGGGGGCTGCGCTCGCGCACTGTGACGCCCACCTGCTCGGCCCACCGGTACAACTCTCCGGGGAAGTACGGGGTCCTCTGGTCCCTGATCACCGTGCCGTCGGAGGCCGTGTAGGGCGACTCCACCTGCCCGAATCGGCGTCCCACACGGGTGAGGAGCAGGTCGGCCGTCTCGATGAGCGCGGGTCCGGGTTCGACGAGATCCTCGACGAAAGTGCCGATCTCGGCGGTGGCACCCTCGGCCTGCCTGCTGCCGGAGGTCAGCGCGACGGACCGTACCCCGAACCCTGTTTCGCCCGGGTAGCGGGCCCAAGGACCTCGTACAGCGAGCCGCACCGTGCAGCCTCCGGTGGCTCCCGCGCGGTCGGCGGCGTGTCGGGCGAGCACGCCGAGCGCCGAGACGACCACCTCCGTCAGCTCTCCCGTGCCGATCCGGAGGGCTTCGCCCGGCTGGCCGCCCTGCTGGCCGCGAGGCAGTTCGGGAGACAGCGGATATTCGATCCCGGCGCTCCCGTCCTCACCGAAGACCGCGATCACCTGGCGGGTCGTACCCGAGCCGTGCCGGGCCACGAAACCGTCCGCGATCGGCTCCACTTCATCGAAGGTCGTGTGCCGCTCGTTCAGCAAGGTCATCTCCGCACGGACCTGCTGCCGGTACCCCTCGAAGGCCGCCCTGTCCCAGGGCAGCGAGCCCGGCATGTGCGGTACCAGCGTGATGGACAGCGGTACCTTGACCGCCCCCTCCCGCGCCACGGGCGCCGTACCGAAGGACTGCTGCTCGGCGATGGCCTCCAGCACCTGACCGTGCCGTCGTTCTCGCTGCGCACGGCGTGTCTGCCTGTCCAGCAGGGCGGTCTCCACCTCGGCCGGGCTCATGAACCGGACCCGTGAGCCGGACCGTACGGGAAACCGCAGGCACCCGTCCTTTGGGTCGTTCAGGCCGAGAACCGCGTGCGGTGCACCGGGGCTGGGCGCCACCATGACCAGGGCGAATCCCTGAGGGACCGCACCAGGCGCGGAGCCGGTCTCCGCGGCGAAGTGGATGTCGACGTCGACGATCGGCGCTGTCCGGGAGGCCAGCGTCTCGCTGTAGCTGCGCCGCAGCGCGTCGGTGAGGGGGATGGCCGCGTCGTGGACGGGGACCGAGGTCCTGCGGTCGTCCTGGAGGCCGAGGATGAGCACACCACCGGTCGAGTTCGCGAACGCGGCGATGTCCTTGGCGAGTTCGCCGCCTCCCTCTGTGCCGTTGGCGTGGGGTTCGAGCTTGTGGTCGAGGTCCTGGTCCTCCGCGGCTCTGGGGTTGTTCAGCAGCCGTCGGACGTCATCGGCTGTGGCTTGCGCGGGGTCGGTGGCCAGGAGTGTGGCCAGCCGACGGTAGTACGACATATCCGCACGATAGTCCTCATGGGTCTCCTGCGGCTCACCGGTTTTCGCCGGTGCTTCGTCTGCGGACAGCAACGACACGGTAGTTGAGGCTTCCCGGGCCGATCGGCCCGTCGGCCCCAGGACCAACGGGCCCCCTGTGGGACTTGTGGCCGCTGCCCCCGTCCGTCGCCGCGCAGCAGGATCGTCCGCGGATCGACGCCCCAGGCAACCCGCGTGGGGCACCCCACCCCACGCGACCCGCGCAAGGAGCACAGCCATGCCCAGCACGCCCAGGAGCGGGGAGCCCGCGAAGCCCGCGTTGGCTCTCGGGCTTCCCGCCGCGTCCGCGCTCGTCATCGGCAGCATCGTCGGCACCGGGGTCTTCGCCCTGCCCTCCGCGCTCGCCCCGTACGGACCCATCTCCCTCGTGGCGTTCGTCGTCGTGACCCTGGGGGCGCTCGCGCTGGCGCTGACCTTCGGCGCGCTGTCGAAGCGGGTGCCGGCGAGCGGCGGGCCCTATGTCTACGCCCGTGAGGCCTTCGGGGAGTTCGCCGGGTTCCTCAACGCCTGGTCGTACTGGATCACGGCCTGGGCCGGGAACGCGGCGATCGTGGTCGCCTGGGTGGGCTATGTCGAGGTCTTCGTCAACACCGGTCACAAGACCGCGCTTTCGGTGCTCATCGCGCTGATCGGGCTGTGGATACCGGCGGCGATCAACCTCACCGGGGCACGCAACACCGGCGCCTTCCAGGTGGTCACCACGGTGCTGAAGTTCGTGCCGCTGGTGTTCATGGCCACCGTCGGGCTGCTGTTCATCGACCCGGACAACTTCGGCGAGTTCAACGCCAGCGGGCAGTCGGCGCTCGGCGCGATCTCGGCTGCGGCGGCCATCGCCCTCTTCAGCTACCTCGGCCTCGAAGCAGCCTCCGTGGTCGCCGGACGGGTACGCGAGCCCGGACGCAACGTCCCTCGTGCCACCGTCTACGGCACCCTGGTCTGCGCCGTCATCTACATCCTGGGCACCCTCGCCGTCTTCGGCACCGTCTCGCACGGCGCCCTCGGCGAGTCCAGCGCGCCCTTCACCGACGCCGCGAACAACATCTTCGGCGGCACCTGGGCCGGTGACGCGGTCGCCGTCGCCGCGATCGTCTCCGGCATCGGCGCGCTCAACGGCTGGACCATGCTGTGCGCCGAGATGCCGTACGCCGCCGCCCGCGACGGACTCTTCCCCGCGGCCTTCGCCCGGCTGCGCGGCGAGAACGGTGTGCCGGCCTTCGGGATCGTCGCGTCGACCGTGCTGGCCTCGCTGATCACCGTGTTCAGCTACACCCGCTTCGACGATGTCTTCACGAAGATCGTGCTGTTGAGTGTGCTGACCGCCGTGGTCCCGTACCTGTTCTCGGCCGCCGCGCAGCTGTACTGGCTGCTGGTGCGCGGACGGGAGGAGCTCAGCCCGCGCCGCCTGGCCCGGGATGTCAGCGTCGCCGCGCTCGCGCTCGTCTTCTCCTACTGGTCGATCCAGGGCAGCGGTTACCAGACCGTCTACTACGGGCTGTTCGTGCTGTTGCTGGGCGTGCCGGTCTATGTCTGGCTGAAACGGGGCCAGGGCACCTACGGCGAGTCGGGCACGCCGGTCACGAGTCCGCCTGGGGAGCCTCGGGCCCCGGAGACGCCTCCGCCCGCGCCCCGGCTCTCGCGCGGACTGCGCGCCCGCCGCGTCGGTGGCCGCCGCAAGCGTGACGACCTCCCGCAGCACGACTGACGTCCTCCGCCCGCCCCGCCCGCCCCTCCGTCAGAAGGCATCGCCATGCACACCTTCCACGTCGACTCCGAGGTCGGCCCCCTGCGCCAGGTCGTCCTGCACCGCCCCGGCCTCGAACTCTCCCGCCTCACCCCGCGCAACGTCGACGCGCTCCTGTTCGACGACATCCTGTGGGCCAAGCGCGCCCGCGAGGAGCACGACGCGTTCGCCCAGGTCCTGCGCGACCACGGCGCCCGCGTCCACTACTTCGCCGACCTGCTGGCCCAGACCCTCGACACCCCCGGAGCCCGTGCCTGGCTGCTGGAGCGGGTCGTCACCCCCTCCACCGTCGGTCCGGCGCTGATCGAGCCGGTCCGCGAACTGTGCGCCGAACTCGACGGGGAGACCCTCGCCGGGTATCTGATCGGCGGAATCCTCAAGAGCGACCTGCCGCTCGCCACCCCGCACAGCCTGGTCTGGAACGCGCTCGGCGCGGACGACTTCGCGCTCACCCCGCTGCCCAACCACCTCTTTCCGCGCGACAACTCCTGCTGGATCTACGGCAGTCTGTCGGTCAACCCGATGGCCAAGCCCGCCCGCCGCCGCGAGAGCCTGCACGCCGAGGCCATCTACCGGTTCCACCCGATGTTCGCCGACACCGGTGCGGGCACGTACACCGGCACCCCGCTCATGGACCCCGTACCGGGCACCCTGGAAGGCGGCGACGTGCACGTCCTCGGCAACGGGGCCGTCATGGTCGGCATGGGCGAGCGCACCACCGCACAGGCCGTGGAGAACCTGGCCGCCCGGCTCTTCGCCGACGGCACCGCGAACCGTCTGATCGCCGTCCAGCTCCCGGCCGCCCGTGCCTACATGCACCTCGACACCGTGCTGACCATGGTCGACCGCGACGCCTTCACCATCTATCCGGGCCTCGCCGACTCCCTGCGCTCATGGACCCTGCGGCCCAGCGACACCCACGACACCGGCTTCGACGTCACCCCCGACTCCGACCTCGCGACCTCGCTCGCCGAGGCCCTCGACCTCGACAAGGTACGGATGCTGTCCGCGCCGCAGGACATCCGGGGCGCCGAGCGCGAGCAGTGGGACGACGGCAGCAACTTCCTCGCCGTCGCCCCCGGCGTGGTCGTGGGCTACGAACGCAACGTCACCACCAACACCTACCTGCGCAAGCAGGGCATCGAGATCGTCACCGTCGCCGGTGCCGAACTCGGGCGGGGCCGGGGCGGCCCGCGCTGTATGAGCTGCCCGATCGAACGCGACCCGGCCAACTGACCCAGCAAGGGGAGCATCACCATGACCGTCGACCTGCGAGGCCGCTCCTACCTGAGCGAACTCGACTTCACCGCCCGCGAGATCCACCACCTCCTCGGCCTCGCCGCCGAACTGAAGGCCGCCAAGCGCGCCGGCACCGAGCGGCCCCGGCTGACCGGCCGCAACCTCGCCCTGATCTTCGAGAAGACCTCGACCCGCACCCGCTGCGCCTTCGAGGTCGCCGCCGCGGACCAGGGCGCCCGCACCACCTACCTCGGCCCCGGCGACACCCATATCGGCGCCAAGGAGTCCGTCGCCGACACCGCCCGCGTCCTCGGCCGCATGTTCGACGCCATCGAGTACCGGGGCTCCGACCAGGCCCTCGTCACCGAACTCGCCGCCCACGCGGGTGTCCCGGTCTGCAACGGGCTCACCGACACCGCCCACCCCACACAGAGCCTGTGCGACGTCCTGACCATGCGTGAGCACAACGCCAAGCCGCTGCCGGACGTCGCCTACTGCTACCTCGGTGACGCCCGCAACAACATGGGCAACTCGCTGCTGTCCATGGGCGCCCTGCTCGGCATGGACGTACGGATCGCCGCGCCCAGGGAACTGTGGCTGGCGGCCGAACTGGTCGCCGCCTGCCGGGTGTTGAGCGAGGACAGCGGAGCCCGCCTCACTCTCACCGAGGACGTCGAGACCGCCGTACGAGGGGCCGACTTCCTGCACACCGACGTATGGGTGTCCATGGGCGAGCCCGCCGACACCTGGCGGGAGCGCATCGAACTCCTGCTGCCCTACCAGGTCAACGACAAGACCCTCGCGGCCACCGGAAACCCGGACGTCAGGTTCATGCACTGCCTGCCCGCCCTGCACGACCGCCGCACCCGCCTCGGCGAGAACCTCTTCGACACCTACGGCCTGGACGGCCTGGAGGTCACCGACGAGGTGTTCGCCTCCCCGGCGTCGATCGTCTTCGACCAGGCCGAGAACCGGCTGCACACCATCAAGGCCGTACTCGTCGCGACCCTGACCGACCCGGAGGCCTGAGCCATGCGCATCGTCGTAGCCCTCGGCGGCAACGCCCTGCTCCACCGCGGCGAACGCCCCGACGCCGCCGTACAGACGGCCAACATCGAGCGCGTCGCCACAGCGCTCGCCGCCCTCGCCCACGACCACGAACTCGTCGTCACCCACGGCAACGGCCCCCAGGTAGGCCTGCTCGCCATGGAGAGCGCCGCCGACCGCGCCCTCACCGCCCCATATCCGCTGGACCTGCTCGGCGCCCAGACCGAAGGCATGATCGGCTCCCTGCTGGCCCGCACCCTGCACAACGTCCTGCCCGGCCACCGCATCGCCGCCCTGGTCACCCACACCGTCGTCCGCGCCGACGATCCCGCCTTCGACCGGCCCACCAAGTTCGTCGGCCAGGTGTACCCCCGGCAGTCGGCGGAGCTCCTGGCCCGCAGGTACGGGTGGCACATCGCCAGGGACGGGGCGGACTGGCGCCGCGTCGTCCCCTCGCCGACACCGGAACGGATCGTGGAGACGGACACCATCCACGAACTCCTGACCGGCGGCACCCTCGTCGTCTGCGCCGGCGGCGGAGGCGTCCCCGTCACCGCCGACCGCGACACCGGCGCGCTGACCGGGGTGGAGGCGGTCGTCGACAAGGACCTCACCGCCGCCCTGCTCGCCGAGGACCTCAAGGCCGACTTCCTGCTCATCCTCACCGACGTCCCGAACGTCTACGAGGGCTACGGCACCCCGCACCAGCGGCCCGTCCTCGACGCCACCCCCGCCCAGCTGCGCGGCGGCGGCTTCCCGGCCGGCTCGATGGGGCCGAAGGCCGAAGCCGCTGCCCGGTTCGTCGAACGCACCGGTGGGCTGGCGGCGATCGGGGCCTTGGACGCGGCGTACGAGATCGTCCACGGCCGGTCAGGCACGCTCGTCCGCCGGGATCTCACCGCCGCCTGAGGCCGTACGGCGGGCAGGGCAGGGCCGTACGGCCCTGCCCCGGGCCCTGGTCGGCTCTGCCCACGGCAACCACCGACCACCAGGATCGGAAGCGGACCACGAGCGCGGGAGGAAACGGCGATGACCATCACCGTGACAACGGAGAACCGGACGGCCGACGCCTGGCGGGACTTCGCGGGCGCCGGCTGGCGCGAGCGCGTCGACGTGCGCGACTTCATCCAGGCCAACTACACGCCGTACGAAGGCGACGCGGCCTTCCTGACGGGCCCCACCGACCGCACCCGCGCCGTCTGGGAGAAGGTCAGCGGCCTGTTCCCGGAGGAGCGGCGCCGCGGTGTCTTCGACGTGGACGCCGCCACCCCCTCCACGATCACCTCGCACGGCCCCGGCTGGATCGACCGCGAGCGGGAGCTGATCGTCGGCCTCCAGACCGACGCCCCGCTCAAGCGCGCGATCATGCCGAACGGCGGACTGCGGATGGTCGAGAACGGTCTGAAGGCGTACGGCTACGAGCCCGACTCGTTCGTCACCCGGGTCTTCGGCACCTACCGCAAGACCCACAACGACGGTGTCTTCGACGCCTACACCCCCGAGATGCGTGCCGCCCGCAAGGCCGGCATCATCACCGGGCTGCCCGACGCCTACGGCCGTGGCCGGATCATCGGCGACTACCGGCGGGTCGCGCTGTACGGCACGGATCGGCTGATCGCGGCCAAGAAGGCCGAGCGCGCTCTGCTGGACGCCCGCCCCTCCACCGCCGACGTCATCCGCGACCGCGAGGAACTCGCCGAGCAGATACGGGCGTTGGGCGAACTTGCCGAGATGGCGGCCACCTACGGCTGTGACGTCACCCGGCCAGCCGCCACCGCGCACGAGGCCGTGCAGTGGCTCTACCTCGGTTACCTGGCCGCGGTGAAGGAGCAGAACGGCGCCGCGATGTCCCTGGGTCGCACCTCCACGTTCCTCGACGTGTACCTCCAGCGGGACCTGGACGAGGGGGCCATTGACGAGTCCCGTGCCCAGGAGCTGATCGACGACTTCGTGATCAAGCTGCGGATCGTACGGTTCCTGCGCACCCCCGAGTACGACGCCCTGTTCTCCGGCGACCCTACCTGGGTGACCGAGTCCATCGGCGGCATCGGCGAGGACGGCCGCACCCTGGTCACCCGCACCTCCTTCCGCTTCCTCCAGACTCTCTACAACCTCGGCCCGGCACCGGAGCCGAACCTGACCGTGCTGTGGTCGCCCCGACTCCCCGCCGGATTCAAGGAGTTCTGCGCCCGGGTCTCCATCGACACCAGCGCCGTCCAGTACGAGAACGACGAGCTGACCCGCCCGTGCACCGGCGACGACACCGCGATCGCCTGCTGTGTGTCGGCGATGGCGGTAGGAAAGCAGATGCAGTTCTTCGGCGCCCGGGTCAACCTCGCCAAGGCCCTGCTGTACGCCGTCAACGGCGGCCGGGACGAGATGACCGGCGAGCAGATCTCGCCCGCGACGCCCCCGCTGACCGGCGAGTACCTGGACTACGACGAGCTGTCGGCGGCGTACGACCGGGTCCTGGACTGGCTGGCGAAGACGTACGTCGACGCGCTCAACGTCATCCACTACATGCACGACAAGTACGCCTACGAGCGCGTCGAGATGGCCCTGCACGACCACCCCGTGCACCGTTTCATGGCCTGTGGCATCGCCGGGCTGTCCGTCGCGGCCGACAGCCTGTCCGCCGTGAAGTACGCGCGCGTGAAGGTGTTCCGGGACGCCACCGGGCTCGCCGTCGACTTCCGCACCGAGGGCGAGTTCCCGGCGTACGGCAACAACGACGACCGCGCCGACTCCATCGCCGTAGGACTCGTGGAATCCTTCATGGTCAAGGTGCGCCGGCACCCCACCTACCGGGACGCCGAGCACACCCAGTCCGTGCTCACCATCACCTCGAACGTCGTCTACGGCCACCACACCGGCAACACCCCCGACGGCCGCCCTGCCGGAGCGCCCTTCGCGCCGGGCGCCAACCCGATGAACGGCCGCGACCGGCACGGGGTCGCCGCCTCCGCGCTGTCGGTGGCCAAGCTGCCGTACGAACAGGCCCGCGACGGCATCTCACTGACGACGACCGTCACACCCGAGGGGCTGGGCCACAACCCCGACGAGCGGGCCGGGCACCTGGTGGGCATCCTGGACGCCTACACGGCCTCCGGCGGCTTCCACATGAACGTGAACGTCCTCGACCGGGCCACGCTGGAGGACGCGATGCGGCGCCCGGAGAAGTACCCGGACCTGACCATCCGCGTCTCCGGGTACGCGGTCAACTTCGTCCGGCTGACGCGGGAGCAGCAGCTCGACGTGATCAGCCGGACCTTCCACGGATCGCTGTGAGTGCGGTGGTGAGCGGCCGGATCCACTCCTGGGACCTGTCCACCGGCGTGGACGGGCCCGGGACCCGGTTCGTCCTCTTCGTCTCCGGCTGCCCGCTGCGCTGTCTGTACTGCGCCAACCCCGACACCTGGCACATGCGCGACGGCAAGGAGACGACCGTCGACGAGGTGATGGCGGAGGTCGAGAAGTACCGCGCCTTCCTCACCACGGCCGGCGGCGGAGTGACCGTCACGGGCGGCGAACCGCTGCTGCAACCCGCCTTCACCGGCGAGATCCTGCGCCGCTGCAAGGAGGCCGGGCTGCACACCGCCCTCGACACCTCCGGCTTCCTCGGCGCCCGTGCCTCCGACGAACTCCTCGCCGACACCGACCTGGTGCTGCTGGACATCAAGTCCTTCGACGTCCCCGCCTACCGGCGGCTGACCGGCGGGGAACTCGCTCCCACCCTGAACTTCGCCACCCGCCTCGACCGGCTCGGCGTCCCCATGTGGATCCGATACGTCCTGGTCCCGGGCTGGACGGACGCCCCCGAAGCCGTGACGGGGCTGGCCGGCTTCATCGCCGGGCTCGGGTCCGTCGACCGGGTCGACGTCCTGCCGTTCCACAAGCTCGGCGCCGCGAAGTACGAGGCCCTCGGCATCCCGTTCCCGCTGCGCGACAACCCGGTCCCCACCTCCGAACTGACCGAGAGCGTCCGTGCGTCGTTCCGGGCCCGCGGGTTGGCGGCCTACTGACTACGTCTGCTACTGGTCAGGGCACCACGTGCGGTACGCGGCCACCGCCGTCGGCAGGGTCGGGAAGATCAGGTCCGCCCCGACGGAGTCCGCGAGGCCGTACGCCTTGAGGTCGTCCATGAGGTCCTGCTTGACGCGGGCCAGGGCGAACACGATGCCCCGGTCGGTGAGTTCGCGGCGCAGCTGGTCCACGGCGTCGAGGGCGGTGATGTCGACCTCCACATTTGCCTCGGTGTTGAGGACGAACCAGAGGACGGGGCCGCTCTGTTCGTCGACGGCGGCCAGGGCGCGGCGGTGGAAGTCCTCGGCGTTGGCGAAGAAGAGTGGGGAGTCGTAGCGGTAGACCAGCAGGCCGGGGATGGTGCGGGCCGTCGGGTAGTCGTCGATGTCGTGCATGCCGGCGACCCCGGGGACCAGGCCCTCCACGGCGTCGTGCGGGCGGGCCACCCGGGTCAGCAGCTCCGCCACCGACAGGCCCACGGCCACCAGGACGCCGTAGAGGATGTCCAGGGCCAGCACTCCGGCCAGGCAGCCGAGGGCGAGCAGGAGTTCACGGCGGCGGAAGGACGCCAGACGGCGGAAGCCCGCGAGGTCGATCATGCGGACGGCCGCGTAGACGACGAGCGCGCCGAGGATGGCAGAGGGTGTGCGGGTGAGCAGCGGGCCGAGGAAGAGCAGGACGGCGAGCACCGCGGCCCCGGCGACCAGGGAATACGCCTGGCTGCGCCCGCCCGCCGAAGAGGCGAGCGCGGTGCGGCTGGCGCTGCTGCTGACGGGGAAGCCGTGCAGGACACCCGCGCCGAGGTTGGCCGCGCCCAGGGCCAGGAACTCCTGGTTCGCGTCGAGACCGGGACCGTCCGTGTCACCGCCCCTTCCGGCGAACGCCCGTGCGGTGAGGACGAAGTCCGTGTACGCGACCAGGAGCACGCCGAGGGCCGGGAGCACAAGGCCCGGCACCTCGCCGAAGTCCGGCCAGACGAGGCCGGGCAGACCGGACGGGACTTCGCCGATCACCGGGACGCCGTACCGGCCGTCGAGGTCGAAGGCCGCCACGGCGGACGTGCCGAGGACCACGGCGAGCAGCGGGCCGGGGACGGCACGGGCGTATCGCGCGACGGTGAAGAGGAGGACGAGCACGGCGGCGGAGACGACGACGGTGGCCGTGTGCGCGTCGGGCAGGTTCCGCAGGAAGGACCACAACTGCGGGAAGAACTCGCTGCCCGTCGTCTCGACCCCGGTGAGTTTCGGCAGCTGGTCCACCATCATGATCAGTGCCACGCCCGCCATGTACCCGATCAGGACGGGACGGGAGAGCAGGTCCGCGAGGAAGCCCAGACGTACCGCCCGTGCGACCAGGCACAGCAGGCCGACCGTGACGGCCAGGGTGGCCGCCAGGGTGGCGTACCGGCCGGGGTCGCCGGCGGCGAGCGGGGCGACCACGGTCGCGGTCATCAGCGCGGTCGTGGACTCGGGGCCGACCGACAGCAGACGTGAGGAGCCCAGCAGGGCGTACAGGGCGAGGGCGGGCAGGATCGCCCACAGCCCGGCCACCGGCGGCAGCCCGGCCACCCCCGCATACGCCATGACCTGTGGGACGAGATAGGCGGCCACGGTGACACCGGCCAGCAGGTCGCCCCGTAGCCAGGCGCGCCGGTAGCCGAGGAGGACGACCGCTCCGGGCGCCAGACGACGCGCCCTCTCCGTCGGCCCGACCGTGCCGCGTGCCATGAGTCACCTCTCTCCCGTCGGGCCACATGATCCACCGGCCCCTCCACACTGACGAGAGGCCGTACGGGTCCGGCCCGTCGGCCGTCGGGCGCGTACCCCAACGGGCCTGGCGGACAGGGCCGTTCAGCCCAACGGCCGCGGACCTTCGGCATCCGGCGGCAGCGGTCTCACGGCACGAGAGTGAGGGGGGTCGGACAGTGACCGACCCGCACCTCACCCCCATGCCCACTCTTACCGAAGGGACCACCGCCATGGCCGTGCACGAGCACCCTCACCGGAGTTCGGGCTTCCACCTGCCGTCCTTCCGCAGGAACCGGAAGGCATCCACCTCCGAGTCCACCGTGTCGGCACTCAGCGACACACACACCGCGCAGGCCTACGTCCTGGCGTCCCTGCGCCTGCTCACCGGGTTCGTCTTCCTGTGGGCCTTCCTCGACAAGACCTTCGGCCTCGGCTATGCCACCTCCTCCGGCAAGGGCTGGATCGACGGCGGCTCGCCCACCAAGGGCTTCCTGAGCGGAGTGGCCGCCGGGCCGATGGAGTCCACCTTCCACGAGTGGGCCGGGGCCGCCTGGGCGGACTGGCTGTTCATGCTGGGTCTGCTCGGGATCGGTGTCGCGCTGATCGCCGGCGTGGCGCTGCGCTTCGCGGCCGTCGCGGGCACGTTGATGATGGCGCTGATGTGGGTCGCCGAGTGGCCGCCCGCGCGGCACCTCTCGGACGGCTCGCCGAGCATGTCGACGAACCCGTTCGCCGAGTACCACGTCGTCTACGCCGTCGTCCTGATCGCTCTGGCCGCCACCGCCGCCGGGGACACCCTCGGCCTAGGCCGGCTGTGGGCGAGGCTCCCGTTCGTGCGCCGCAGTTCCTGGCTGCGCTGACGCCGACCGCGGCAGGAGCGGCGGACCTGCCCGATTGGTCCCCTGCCCCCGCAGCACCGGCCGCCGGTTGGGCCGGTCGGCCCTTGGCAGGGACCTGCGGCCCCTGCCAAGGGCCTCGTCCGGAGACAAGGCTCGTATCGGAGCCCCCGCATCACCCGATTCAAGAGGTGGAGAACATGACCCACACCATCACCGTCGGCCTCGACGGTTCGAGCGAGAGCCTGGCCGCCGCCGAGTGGGCGGCCCGTGAGGCCAGGCTGCTGGGCCTGCCGCTGAGGCTGGTGCATGTGTGGGAGCCGGTGCCGGTTCCCATCGCTCAGGCGCCGCTGCTCGGGGTGGAGACGCAAGCGCACTGGACCGAGCGAAGCGAGATGGGGGTCCCCCCGGCCGAAGGCTGGGGGAGGATTCCGCGTGAGGCGGCCGAAGGCATCCGGCTGCGTCACCCCGGCCTCGACGTGACCACCGAGCAGCTGTCCGGCAGGCCCGCCGACGTCCTGGCGCACGCGGCGAAGGACGCCGAACTGCTCGTCCTGGGGTCCCGGGGCATGAGCGGCATCGGCGGCTTCATGGTCGGCTCGGTCGGCCTGGCGACCGTGGCGCACGCCGAGCGGCCGGTCGTCCTGGTGCGGGCCGGGGCGCAGGCCGCCGACGAGCACGAGATGGACCCGGCCGGCATCCCGTCCGCCGCGGCCCCGTTCCGGCCCGTCGTCCTCGGCCTCGACATCGAGAGCCCGAACGAGGAGCTGATCGAGTTCGCGTTCGCCGCCGCGGCCCGCCGCGCCACGTCCCTGCGGGTCGTGCACGGCTGGACCCCGCCCCCGTACTACGCCTACGGCCTCGCCGCCGACCTCAAACTCCACGGCGCCCTCGCCCGCCGCGAGACCGTCGCCCTGACCGAGTTCCTGCACCCGTGGCGGGAGAAGCACCCGGACGTCGAGGTCACCGAGGAGTCGCACTACGGCACCCCCGGCAACCACCTCGTCGACGCCTCCCGCGAGGCATCCCTGGTCGTCGTGGGCCGCCGGATCCGCCGCAACCCGTTCGGCACCCACATCGGCCCGGTCGCCCACGCCGTTCTGCACCACTCCGCCGCTCCCGTCGCCGTCGTCCCCCACGACTGACGTCCCGTCCCCGAAGACCCCCAGGAACCCGAGGAGTTGAACCCCATGAAGGCAGCGGTCGTACGAGTCTTCGGCGAGCCCCTGGTCATCGAGGACCGCCCCGACCCCGAGCCCGGCCCCGGCCAGGTCCGTATCCGCGTCGAGGCCTCCGGGCTGTGCCACACCGACATCCACGCCGCCCACGGCGACTGGCCCGTCAAGCCCAGCCCGCCCTTCGTCCCCGGCCACGAAGGCGTCGGCCTGGTCGAGAAGCTCGGCGACGGCGTCACCCATCTGAGCGTCGGGCAGCGGGTGGCCGTGCCCTGGCTCGGCAGGGCGTGCGGGCGGTGCGAGCACTGTCTGTCCGGCTGGGAGACGCTGTGCGAGCGGCAGGTCAACACCGGCTACGGCTGCGACGGCGGGTACGCCGAGAAGATGCTGGCCTGGGCCGACTTCGCGCAGCCCGTGCCGGACGGCGTCACGGCCGTCGACGCGGCCCCGCTGACCTGCGCGGGCGTCACGACGTACAAGGCGCTCAAGGTCGCCGAGGTGAAGCCCGCACAGCTCGTGGCGATCTCCGGTGTCGGCGGGCTCGGGCACCTGGCCGTGCAGTACGCGAAGATCGCCGGGGCCACCGTCGCGGCCATCGACGTCACCGACGAGAAGCTCGAACTCGCCGCCGAACTGGGCGCCGACATCATCGTCGACGCCCGCAAGGACGACGTCGGCGCGGTCCTGAAGCAACACGGCGGGGCGCACGCCGCGATCGCGCTCGCCGTGAACGACGCCGCGTTCGAGGCGGTCAACGCCGGGCTCCGGCGCGGTGGCAAGCTGGTCATGGTCGCGCTGCCCGCGCACGGCACGGTCAGGGTGCCGATCTTCGACACCGTCCTGAACGGCACCTCCGTCATCGGCTCGATCGTCGGGACCCGGCAGGACCTCGCCGAGGTCTTCCAGCTGCACGCGGCCGGCCGGACCCGGGTCATCAGCGAGACCCGCCCGCTGGCCTCCGTCAACGAGTGCATCGACGAGGTGCTGCGCGGTGAGGTCAAGGCACGGATCGTCTTCGACCTGGACGCGAGGCGGTGACGGGCATGGCGAAGGATCTGCCGATCGTCGTCGGCGTCGACGGCTCCGAGCCCGCCCTGCGGGCCGTGGACTGGGCGGCGGACGAGGCCGCCCGGCGCGGGGCGCCGCTGCGGCTGGTGTACGCCTCGCTGTGGGAGCGGTACGAGGGCGCCTACCTCGCCAAGGACACGGACAAGCCGTCCGAGGAGGTACTGGCCGAGGACGTCGTGGCGGCCGCCACCCGGCGCGCCTCCGGCCGGCGGCCCGAGGTGAAGGTCTCCACCGACGTGCGGCCCGAGGAACCCGAGTACGCGCTGGTACGGGAGAGCCGTACCGCCTCCCTCCTGGTGACCGGCACCCGAGGCCGCGGCGTCGTCGCCGAGGCGCTGCTGGGTTCGGTGAGCCTGACCGTGGCCGGGCACGCCCACTGCCCCGTGGTCGTCGTGCGCGGAAGTCACGACAACCAGACCCTGCCCGCGACCCACGACCGCGTGGTCGTCGGCGTGGGTGAGCAGCCGGTGGCCTCGGCGGCGGTGCGCTTCGCCGCCGAGGAGGCGCGGCGGCGCGGAGCCGAACTGGAGGCCGTACGGGCCTGGCGGTGCCCGGCGCACGAGACCGCCGACCACCCGCTGCTCGCCGGGGGGCCTGCCCGGCTGCACGAGCAGCAGGCGGCGGAGGCGCTGGAGAAGGCGCTCCAGGACGTCCCCGCCGGGGTCGAGGTGCGCCGCCGTACGGCCGAGGGCCACGCCCGGACCGTGCTGGTGGACGCCTCACGCGACGCCGACCTCCTGGTCCTCGGGGCCCGTCGCCGGCAGCGGCACTTCGGGCTCCAGCTGGGCCGAGTCGCCCACGGCGTGCTGCACCACTCCGCCTGCCCGGTCGTGATCGTGCCCGAGCGGGTGTGAGGGCGGAGACCGGCTGCTCAGAGGCCCGCCGCGTGATCCGGGCCCGGCCATGGATCACGCGGAGCGCGACGGACACCCCCGTCCGCCCCGATCGCCCGCCCACCGACCACGACGGAGCCCTCCCATGCCGAAGGTCGAACGCGCCGTATTCCAGAACACCACCGCACCCTCCGCACCTTCCGCCCTCTCCGACGACGAACTGCGCACCCTGGACGCCCACTGGCGGGCCGCCAACTACCTGGCCGCCGGGCAGATCTACCTGCTCGCCAACCCCCTGCTGAGCGAGCCGCTGAGACCGGAGCACATCAAGCCGCGCCTGCTCGGCCACTGGGGTACCTCGCCCGGCCTCAACCTCGTGTACACCCACCTCAACCGTGTGATCAAGGCGCGCGGGACCGACGCGCTGTGCGTGTGGGGGCCGGGGCACGGCGGGCCCTCCGTCCTCGCCAACTCCTGGCTGGAGGGCAGCTACAGCGAGACCTATCCGGACGTGTCGCGGGACGGGGAGGGCATGGAGCGGCTGTTCCGGCGGTTCTCCTTCCCGGGCGGGGTGCCCAGCCATGTCGCACCCGAGACCCCCGGCTCGATCCATGAGGGCGGCGAACTGGGCTACTCCCTCTCCCACGCCTACGGCGCCGCGTTCGACAACCCGGACCTGCTCGTGGCGTGTGTGATCGGGGACGGCGAGGCGGAGACCGGTCCGCTGGCCGCCTCCTGGCACGCGAACAAGTTCCTCGACCCGGTCCACGACGGCGCGGTCCTGCCGATCCTGCACCTCAACGGCTACAAGATCGCCAACCCGACCGTCCTGTCCCGCCTCCCCGAGCGCGAACTCGACGACCTCCTCCGGGGCTACGGCCACGTGCCCCTCCACGTCGAGGGCGACGACCCGGCGACCGTCCACCGCGCCATGGCCAACGCCCTCGACACCGCCCTGGACCGCATCGCCGACATGCAGCGCACGGCCCGCGAGGACGGCGTCGCCGGGCGCGTGCACTGGCCGGTGATCGTGCTGCGCACCCCGAAGGGCTGGACCGGCCCCGCCGAGGTCGACGGCGTACCCGTCGAGGGCACCTGGCGGGCCCACCAGGTGCCGCTGGCAGGCGTACGCGAGAACCCGGAGCATCTGCGGCAGTTGGAGGCATGGCTGCGCTCGTACCGGCCCGAGGAACTCTTCGACGCCGACGGCCGCCCCCGCGCCGACGTTCTCGCCTGCGTCCCCGACAGCGCCAAGCGGCTCGGGTCCAGCCCGCACGCCAACGGCGGACTCCTCGTCCGCGACCTGCCCATCCGGCCCCTGGACGACTTCGCCGTACCGGTGGAGAAACCGGGCACGACCCTGCACGAGCCGACCCGCGTCCTCGGCGGCCTGCTGGAGCGGATCACGCACGACACCCGGCTGCGCCGCGACTTCCGAGTTGTGGGCCCGGACGAGACCGCCTCCAACCGCCTCCAGGCCGTCTTCGACGCCAGCGGCAAGGCATGGCAGGCCGAGCGCCTGCCGGTCGACGAACACCTCGACCGGCACGGCCGGGTGCTGGAGATCCTGTCCGAACACACCTGCCAGGGCTGGCTGGAGGGCTATCTCCTCACCGGCCGGCACGGACTGTTCTCCTGCTACGAGGCCTTTATCCACATCGTCGACTCGATGGTCAACCAGCACATCAAGTGGCTGAGGACATCGAGGGAGCTGCCTTGGCGGGCCCCGATCGCCTCCCTCAACTACCTGCTGACCTCGCACGTGTGGCGCCAGGACCACAACGGCTTCTCCCACCAGGACCCCGGCTTCGTCGACCACGTCCTCAACAAGAGCCCCGAGGTCGTACGCGTCTACCTCCCGCCGGACGCCAACACCCTGCTCTCCGTGGCAGACCACGCGCTGCGCAGCCGCGACTACGTCAACGTGATCGTCGCCGGCAAGCAGCCCTGCTTCGACTGGCTGTCGATGGACCAGGCACGCGCCCACTGTGCGCGCGGCGCCGGGATCTGGGACTGGGCGGGCACGGAGGACGGCTCCCGTGAACCGGACGTCGTCCTCGCCTGCGCCGGGGACGTACCCACCCAGGAAGTGCTGGCCGCCGCCCAGCTACTCCGCCGCCACCTCCCCGACCTCGCCGTGCGCGTGGTCAACGTCGTCGACATGACCCGGCTGCTGCCGCGCGAGGAACACCCGCACGGGATGAGCGACTTCGAGTACGACGGGCTGTTCACCACCGACAAGCCGGTGATCTTCGCCTACCACGGCTACCCGTGGCTCATCCACCGCCTCGCCTACCGCCGCACCGGCCACCCCAACCTGCACGTGCGCGGCTACAAGGAGTCCGGCACCACGACCACACCCTTCGACATGGTCGTCCGCAACGACCTCGACCGCTACCGCCTGGTCATGGACGTCATCGACCGCGTCCCCGGCCTCGCCGTCCGTGCCGCCGCCGTACGCCAGCGGATGGCCGACGCCCGCACCCGCCACGCAGCCTGGATCCGCGCACACGGCACCGACCTGCCCGAGGTCGCCGACTGGACCTGGAACAGCTGAACAGCCGTTCCGTTGAGAGGAGTTCACCGCCATGACCGTACGCGTCGGCATCAACGGCTTCGGCCGGATCGGCCGCACCTACCTGCGCGCCGCACTGGACCGCGCCGAGGCGGGCACCCAGGACGTCGAGGTGGTCGCGATCAACGACATCACCTCGCCCGCCACGCTCGCCCATCTGCTGGAGTACGACTCGACGTTCGGGCACATCGGACGCGAGGTCGCGCACGACGACAGTTCGATCACCGTCGACGGCCGACGCATCGACGTCACCGCGGAACGCGACCCGGCCGCCCTTCGCTGGTCGGACCACGGCGCCGACATCGTCGTGGAGTCCACCGGCCGCTTCCGCGACCGCGACTCGGCCGCCCTGCATCTGAAGGGCGGGGCGCACACCGTGCTCCTGTCGGCCCCCGGCAAGAACGCGGACGCCACCATCGTCATGGGCGTCAACGACAACACGTACGACCGTCACCGCGACCGGATCGTCTCGGCCGCCTCCTGCACCACCAACTGCGTCGCCCCGATGGTGAAGGTGCTGCACGAGGCCTTCGGCATCGAGCGCGGCGTGATGACCACCATCCACGGCTACACCAACGACCAGGCCCTCATCGACGGTCCCCACAAGGACCTGCGCCGCGCCCGCTCGGCAGCCCTCAGCATCATCCCGACCAGCACGGGCGCCGCCCGCGCCGTAGGGCTCGTGGTGCCGGAACTGGCGGGCGCGCTGGACGGGATCGCCGTCCGGGTGCCGGTCGAGGACGGCTCGCTCACCGACCTCGCCGTGGTGCTGCGCCGCGAGGCGAGCGCGGACGAGATCAACGAGACGTTCGCCACGGCCGCCGCCGGGCCCCTGCACGGCATCCTGCGCGTCTCCAAGGCCCCGATCGTCTCCCGTGACGTCATCGGCGACCCCGCCTCCTGCGTCTTCGACCCGGCCCTCACCCAGGCCAACGGGACGCTGGTGAAGGTCTTCGGCTGGTACGACAACGAGTGGGGCTACACCAACCGGCTCCTCGATCTCACCGCCCTGGTCGCCGACGGCTGACCACGGTCCGGAAGGGGCCGGCGCCGCCGATCACCGGCCCCTTCCGCATACCCGGGACCACCAGCGGAAAAGGGTGGGCCGACCGGCCCCCGGTCCACCCCGGACAGCCCATGGGCACCCTCGCCGATCCGCTGGATGCTCGAAGCGCTAGGACAGGCCGAAGGAGACCCAGATGACGGACGCGACGCTCGACCGAGCCCCGGTGCACGCCCTGCTCGCGGACGGCACCACCGTGTGCATCCGCCCGGTGGTGCCGGGTGACCACGACCAGGTGGAGGGCCTGTACGAGGAGATGTCCCCGGAGAACCTGCGCCTGAGGTTCTTCGCCGCGAGCCGACGGTCCGCCGCGATGGCCGCCGACCGGGCCTGCGGCACCAGGCGTCCCGGATACCGGGCCCTGCTGGCCGAGGCCCAGGGGCAGGTGATCGGACTCGCCGAGTACGACACCGGCGGCAGCGGCAGCGGCAGCAGTGAGGCGGAGATCTCCATCGCCGTCGCGGACGGGCTGCACCACCGGGGTGTGGGCACCCTGCTCGTCGAGCACCTGGTCTCGGCGGCGCGTGCAGAGGGCGTGACGGCCTTCACCGCCGACGCGCTCAGCGAGAACCACGAGGTGCTGCGGCTCTTCGCCGACCTCGGCCTGCGCACCGCCCGGCGCTTCGAGGGCCCGGAGGTGCGCTGCACCATCCGGCTCGCCGAGGACGACACCTACCTGTCGGCCGTGGAGGCCCGGGGCCGGGCGGCCGACGTGGCCAGTCTGCGACCTCTGCTGCGGCCGGACACCGTCGCGGTCGTCGGCGCCGGGCGCAGGCCCGGTTCGGTCGGCCGGGCGATCCTGCACCATCTGCGCGAGGGCGGCTACACCGGGCGCCTGTTCGCGGTGAACCCGGCCGCGCACTCGATCCTCTCGGTGCCCTGCCACCCCTCCGTCAGCGCCCTGCCCAGGACGCCTGACCTGGCGGTGCTCGCCATCCCCGCCGCGGCCGTCCCGGCCACCGCCGAGGAGTGCGGCAAGGCGGGCGTGCGGGCCCTGCTCGTGGTGACCGCCGGTCTCGACGCCGGCCAGGCACGGGACCTGCTCGCCGCCTGCCGCACCCACGGCATGCGCCTGGTCGGCCCGAACTGCCTAGGCATCGCCCACACCGACCCGGCCCTGCGCCTCGACGCCACCTTCGCCGCCGGCCATCCGCGCCCCGGCAGCGCGGGCGTCGCCGTGCAGTCCGGCGGCATCGGTATCGCCCTGCTCGACGGACTGTCCCGTCTCGGCATCGGCGTCTCCTCCTTCGCCTCCCTGGGCGACAAGTACGACGTCAGCGGCAACGACCTGCTCCAATGGTGGGAGAGCGACGGCCGCACCGACCTGGCCCTGCTACACCTGGAGTCCTTCGGCAACCCACGCGCGTTCTCCCGTACGGCCCGGCGGGTGGCCCGCCGGATGCCGGTGCTGACCGTCGACGCGGGCCGCACCGACGCGGGCCGCCGGGCCGCCGCCTCGCACACCGCCGCCGCGGCGACCCGGACCATGACACGGCAGGCCCTGTTCACCCAGGCGGGCGTCACCGCGACCCGCTCGGTCGGTGAACTCCTGGAGACCGCCGCCCTGTTGCACGCCCAGCCGCTGCCCGCCGGGTCCCGGGTCGCCATCCTCACCAACGCGGGCGGCGCGGGCGTCCTCACGGCCGACGCCTGCGCCGAGGCCGGGCTCGCCCTGCCGCCGTTGACGCCCGCGACCGTCAACGACCTGCGAGCCGTACTGCCCGAAGGCGCCGCGATCGGCAACCCGGTCGACGCCACCGCCGCCGTGAGCGAGGAACAGCTCGGCGCGTGCGTGGAGCGGCTCATGCGGTGCCCGGACATCGACGCGGTGCTGGTGGCCCTGGTGCCCACGGCCGTCGCCGAGGCGACCGGCGACGACCTGGCGCGGGCGGTGACGCGGGCGCCCGCGCACCGGCCGAAGCCCGTCACCGTCGTACGCCTGGAGCAGGACCGGTCCGTCGAGCTGCTGCCCGCCGACGGTGGGACGATCCCCGCGTACGCCGAACCGCAGGCGGCGGCGCGGGCGTTGGCGCACGCCGCCGACCGCGCGGCTTGGCTCGCCCGGCCCGCCGGTACCGTCCCCGACCTCGACGGCGTCGAGACGGAGCGGGCCCGCAGGGCGGTCGAGGAGTACCTGGCCGCCAACCCCGACGGCGGCTGGCTCGACCCGCGCACCCGCGCCGCCCTGCTCGCCTGCTACGGCATCCCCCAGATCCCGTGGGCCTGGGCCGAGACCGAGGACGACGCCGTCCTCGCCGCCGACCGGCTGCGCGGCTTCGACGGCCGGGTGGTCATGAAGGCCCACTGGCCGGGCCTTGTGCACAAGACCGCCGAGCACGCGGTCCACCTCGACCTGCGGGGTGACTCCCAGGTGCGGGCGGCGTTCCAGGACCTTCGGACACGGTTCGCCGGGCTGATGACCGGAGTGGTCGTCCAGCCCCTGGCCCCGCGCGGCACCGAACTGTTCGCGGGTGTGGTGCAGGACGAGGTCTTCGGGCCGCTCGTCCTGTTCGGGCTCGGCGGCACCGCCACCGAGGTGCTCGCCGACCACGCGGCCCGCCTCGCCCCGCTCACCGACCACGACGTGCACGACCTGATCGCCTCCCCGCGCTGCGCCCCGCTCCTGTTCGGCGCGCACGGCAGCCCGCCCGTCGACCTCGAAGCCCTGGAACAACTGCTGGCACGGCTGTCCCGGATGGCCGCGGACCTGCCGCAGCTCGCCGAGGCCGACTTCAACCCGGTGCTCGCGGCACCCGGCCGGGTCACCGTGCTCGACTCACGGATCCGGCTGCTGCCGCGCCGCCCGCACGACCCCTATCTGCGCCGACTGCGCTGATCGCACCGATCCTTCGAGGAGGCAAGAGCCATGAAGCAGGACAAGGTCGGCTCCGTGATGACCAGTGAGGTCGTCCGGGCCACGTACGGCACACCGTTCAAGGAGGTGGCACGGCTGCTGGCCGACCACCGCATCAGCGGACTCCCGGTGGTCGACGAGGACGACAAGGTCGTCGGCGTCATCTCCGAGACGGACCATGGGGGTCCCCCCGGTCGAGCGAAGCCGAGACTGGGGGAGGTCCGCCAGGCGGCGACCCCCGGCCCCCTCGACCCGCCGCGCCGCCGGCGTCTGGCCGGCCTGACCCGAGGCGCCCGGCGGCAGGCCGCCAAGGCCCATGCCCGGACCGCCGGACAGCTGATGACCAAGCCCGCGGTCACCGTGCACGCCGACGACTCGATCGTCGAGGCCGCCCGCACCATGGCCGGGCGGCGCGTCGAGCGGCTGCCGGTGCTCGACGAGGCGGATCGGCTGGTGGGCATCGTCACCCGCCGCGACCTGCTCCAGGTCTTCCTGCGGCCCGACGAGGAGATCCGCGACATGGTCGTCCAGGAGGTGCTCGTGCGCGCCCTGTGGATACCGCCCCGCAGCATCGACGTCTCCGTGACCGACGGGGTCGTCACGCTCAGCGGGCAGATGGAACGCAAGAGCGAGACGGAGATCGCCGTCTCGATGGTCCGGCAGATCGACGGTGTGGTCGGCGTGGTCGACCGGCTCACCTGGCACGTGGAGGACGACCGGCTGCGCCCCGACGAACCGGCCGTGCACGGCGTGGCCGACGACTGGCTGCGCCGACGGTGAGCACAGACCCCTGAGGAGAGGAGGCGGACCGCCATGACCACCACCATGACTGGCAAGGTGCTGGTCGCCTACGGGACGACCAACGGATCCACCGCGGAGATCGCCGAGGCCGTCGCCGACGTGCTCCGCAAGGCGGGGCTCACGGCGGAGGCGGCCCCGGCCGCGTCCGTCAGGGACATCACCCCGTACGACGCCGTCGTGGTCGGCGGCGCCCTGTACGCGGGGCGCTGGCACAAGGACGCCCGCCGCTTCGTCCGCCGCCACCGCCGGGCCCTCGCCGAACGCCCGCTGTGGCTGTTCAGCAGCGGCCCGCTCGGCGCCGAGGCGGTCGGGCGGGACATCCCGCCCGTGCCCGGCGTGAAGAAGGCCGTGATCCGGCTGGACGCCCGCGAGCACGTCACGTTCGGCGGCCGCCTGGAGGAGGGGGCGAAGGGATGGGTGGCCCGGATGATCCTGCGCTCCGGGAAGGGCGGAGACTTCCGGGACTTCACCGCCATCGAGGAGTGGGCGGGGCGGTTGGCCGCCGAGCTGACCCGACGGTGAGAGGTGCGAGGCGAGCGACGAGCGTGAGGGGGCGGTCCTGGGCCTGGACCGCCCCCTCGACGTATGTGGTGTACGGCTACGAGGGCACCACGGCGACAGGGCACAGGGACTCGCGAACGATCCCGCGCGCGACCGCGCCGGGCCCGCCCCGCTCCCTTCGGCCCACGACCAGCAGCCCGGCGCGCGCGGACCGCCGCACGAGTGCCTGCAGGGGCGTGAGCAGCCGGACGTCCTCCAGCACCGCCACCTCCGGGTACTTCTCCCGCCAGGGCCGCAGCGCGTCGGACAGCAGCTGCACCTCGTGGTCCTCCCAGGCGGCACGGTCCTCCTCCGGTATCCCGAAGGGCAGTTCGGCGGCGCAGGAGGGGAACCGCCAGGTGTGCACGGCACGCAGCCGTACGCCCCAGCGCCGGGCGGTGTCGAAGGCGAAGCCGACCGCTCCCGCCGCGGGGCCGTGGGCGTCCAGGCCGAGCACCACCTCCGCGAGGACGGGTTCCCCGGACTCCTCGGGGACCAGGACGACGGGACAGGGCGAACCGGCCACGGTGTCCAGGTCCCGCACGCCGGCCACGACCAGCTCCGCCGCCGCGGGGACTGCGGGCGTCCAGTGACGACTGCCCCGGAGCGGCAGCCCGCGCCGGGTCGCTTCCCAGGAGGCCCAGCGAACGACCGCCCGGCAGGGGACCGAGCGGCCGACGTGGACGACGACGCGTCCGGGGGCCGGTGGCGCGGCGGACCGCTCGGGGTGCGCCGCAGGGTGTGCCGGGGTGCTGTTCATGGCGATACCTCCTCCGGGGTTTCGTGCGGAGGCCGGGGGCCTCAGCCGGTGCGGTGCCCCCACTTCGGGCCGACCAGGTCCCACTCCCGGTCCCAGCCCGCCATGCGCCGCTGGTCGAGCCGCCGGCGGGCGAGCGCGCCCACGGCATACACGCCGCCGACGAGGGACAACCCGGCGAAGCCGCCCATCACGGCTCCCTCGACGGCGGCCTCCCTGGCACTCGGCGGCTCGGTGACCAGCGTGCCCCGGCCGTCCTGCCAGACGACGAGGTGGGTTCCGGACTTCAGGCCGGTGTCGACCAGGGTGCGGTCGGTGCGGCTGGAGCCGTCGGGGGCCGTCCAGCGGACCTCGGCCAGACTCTTGTCGCCGGAGGACCACTTGCCCACCGTGGGTTTCGGTACGTCGGCGACGAGGACGGCGTTCACGGGGTGCCGCTGCGCGCGCTGCCGGTCGAAGGTCGCCTCGGTGGCGTGCGCCGTGACCAGGCCGACCGTGGTGCCTCCCACGACGGCGACTGTCCATACGGCCGCCACGACCCAGCCCTCGACGATGTCGTCGCGCCGGCGCAGCGGGTTGCTCCGCAAACGCCAGAACCGCTTCCTCATCGGCTTTCCACGTCCCATGGCTCCGCACCTCCTCCGGTCGTTCGTCACCCTTCGAAGGTGGCAGTCCCGCCGGGGGCCGGACACGGGCCGACCAGGTGCTGTCGTGGGGCCGACCGGGACCTGTTCGCGACGGGGCAGGGGGCCGAACGGCCTAGATCACAACGGGACTTGGCAGAACATCGGACAGGCGGGGCTGGATCTCGAAGACCCCACCGAGCCCGGCGGCGCGAACGACCCGCGAGAAGCTGTCACCGTCGGCGACCAGCCGCAGTCGTCCGGAACGGGCCAGGACCCGGTTGCGGGCCCGGCACAGGGCTCCGAGGCCGGCGCAGTCGATGAAGGACACGGACGTCAGGTCGACCACCAAGTCGGGTTGCGGGCCACGGGTCAGCGAGTCGAGGAGAGCCGTCAGCGGGACCGCCGTCGCGAGGTCGATCTCGCCGGTCGGTGTCACGACGGTCGTTCCGGCGACGGTACGGACCGTGTGGGACGGCAGGGACCTCGTGAGGTTGTCGGACATGGTCAGATCCAAGCCGTGTCGGCGGACGGTCCGGAAGAGCCGAACGGTCCCCTTCGTCCCGGTCCGGTGGTCCCTGGGTCGCCCTGAGCGGCCGACCGTGTCCCCGCTCCCGTCCGGCCGGAGACAAGGGCCCGACCGGCCCAAGCGGCACACGCGCACGAGGGCCAGGCTGGACATGCGGGGCGATTCCGGCGTGAGGGCGCCACCGGTCCCCTACCGGCCGCCGTCACCTCGCCACCGGTCCCCCGGGCCCCGCAACGCAACCGACTGGGGTGAGGAGCGTCATGAAAGCCTTCGTGTTCCACGGTCCCGGACAGTCCGCCTGGGAAGACGTCCCGGACCCGGCCGTCAAAGAGCCCACCGACGGCGCGGACGTCGTCATCGAGGCCGTCGGCGTCCCGGAGAGCTTCGAACTGTGCACCCGCGTGGTCCGCCCCGGCGGCCACGTCGCCAACGTCGGCGTGCACGGCGCCCCCGCGACCCTGCACCTCGAAGACCTGTGGATCAGGAACATCACCATCACCACCGGCCTGGTTGACACCTATTCCACCCCGACCCTGCTGCGCATGGCCGCCGCCGGCCGCCTGCCCACCTCGCGGCTGGTCACCCACACCTTCCCGCTCGACCGGATGGAAGAGGCGTACGACGTCTTCGCCCGCGCCGCCGGCACCGGCGCCCTCAAGGTCGTCCTCGGCGGAGAACGGCACGACGTCGTGGCCGCGAGCGCGGCCTGAAGAAGGCAGGGAGATGACGGTCATGACCGAACGGACACCCGCCGACGACGGGACCACGGCGGCGGAGCGCCCCCGGGGCGACCTGAGCCGCCGCATCGCCGCCCGCCGCGCCCGACTGGGCCTGAGCCGACAGGAGGCGGCCGACCGGGCGGGCGTCGCGCTCAGCTACCTCCACCACCTGGAAGAACGTCCCGGCGCCGCGCCGAACCGCGGCACACTGGCAAGCCTGACCGCGGCGCTGGAGACCACGGTGTCGGAGCTCACCGGCGGCACCGCCGACCTCCCGCCCGGCCGCGAACAGGCCGCCCGCGCACCGGAGTTCACGGAACTCGACGCCCACGCGTGCCGGGCCCCGCTCGGGACGCACGGTGTCGGTCGGATCGCAGTGACCAGCGGCGAAGGGCCACTCGTCGTGCCCGTCAACTACGGCGTCGTCGACAGCGCGATCGTCTTCCGGACGGCCGTCGGCGCTACACCGTCGCCCGCGGCCGGTCACCGGGTGGTCTTCGAGGTCGACCACGTCGACAACGCCCTCAGCTCCGGCTGGAGCGTCCTCGTGCGTGGAAGCGCGCGGACCGTGACCGACCCCGACGAGAGGCGTCGGCTCGACGGCCACGTCCACAGCAGACCCTGGGCCGACGGTGGCCGCGACCTGTGGATGCGGGTCGAGCCGGACACGGTCACCGGTCGCCGGATCAGTGTGTGACCCGGCGCCGCCACACCCCACCCACGCGAAGAGACGACAAGAGACGAGCAGCCGATGTACGCCAACGACGGGTTCCGCGAACTCGACCGAGACGAGTGTCTGCGGCTGCTGGCGCGGGCGCCCATCGGCCGCGTCGTCCACACCCGCCGGGCCCTGCCGGCGGTGCTGCCGGTCAACTTCGCCCTGGACGAGGGGGGAGCGGTGGTGCTGCGCACCTCGGCGGCCTCGGAGCTGGCGCGCTCGGTCGACGGCGCGGTCGTCGCCTTCGAGGCCGACGCCGTCGACGCGGCCCGGCACTCCGGCTGGAGCGTCGTCGTGACCGGCACCGCCACCGTCGTCACCGATCCGGCGGTCCACGCCCGTCTGGCCCGCACCGGCCCGCGCTCCTGGGCACCCGCGCCCGAGGAGGTGTTCGTCCGCATCGAGCCCGAGCTGGTGACCGGACGCGAACTCGTCGGCGGGCGCAGCCTGTACGGCTGCCTGGACGTCGGGGCCTGAAGCCCGCCGCCCGGCACACGCTGTGCCGCACCTGCACCTGCACCAGGGCCCGAACGGCCCTTCCCCCGCAGGCCGTTCGGCGTCCCGGCCGGTACCCACGGCACCTGCCCGCCACCGCGGCGGGCGACGAGCATCGCGGTGAAGGCACCCGGTACGGACAGGACGAGAGGAAGGGAAGCAGACCATGACTCAGCAACACGTCGTCGCCGGAGTGGACGGCTCACTGGTCTCCATACGGGCGTTGGACCAGGCCGCGAGCGAGGCGGCCAGGCGCGGCGCGGTACTGCGCGTGCTGTACGCCGTGCCCGACCGCGACGAGGCGGGACCGGTCCTGGCCTCCGCCGCCGCGCGGGTACGGGAACGCCACCCCCACCTGCCGGTGGAGACCCGCGCCGTGGAGGACGACGCCGTTCGGGCGCTGGTGCGGGAGAGCGCGGACGCGGTGCTCACCGTCGTGGGAACCCGGGGCCTCGGGGGCCTCGCCGGGTTCGTGCTCGGCGCGGTGAGCACGCGGGTCGCCGCCCGTACGCGCGGCCCGCTGATGGTCGTACGCGGTGACCGCCCGCACGGCGACCACTCGGATGACGGCCGCTGCCGAGACGTACTGCTCGGGCTGGCGGACGACACCGACACGGAGGCCGCCGACTACGCCCTCCGGGAGGCCGAGGCCCGTGGTGCGCGGCTGCGGGTGCTGCACTCCTGGACGCACCGGCACACCACGCCCGAACCTCCCTCACCGATCCCGGCGACGAGTCCCGGGCAGCGGCGGCAGGCCACGCTGGACCGCGCCGAGGAGGCCGTGCCCCGGTTCGCCCTGGCCGGGATGCGCGAACTTCACCCCGGGGTGGAGGTGGAGGCCCGCACGGTCCGCACCGCGCCCGCGCACGCCCTGGTGGAGGCGACCCGGGACGCCGCCGTCGTGGTCGTCGGAGCCCACCGGTCCGGCGGCCGGCACGGCGCTCACCCGGGGCCGGTCACCCACGCCCTGCTGCACGGCGCGCACTGCCCCGTGGTCATCGTCCCCGGCGGGTGAACGGCCACCACCCCGGTTCCGCTCACCTCGGTTCACCTCGGACGGCCGGACACGGTTCACGCCGTGTCCGGCCGTCCGTCCGTCGTGAGCAGGACGCCGGTGACCAGGTCAGGCCGGATCCGGACGGCCCGGTCCATGCCCTGCTCGACCCACGGCCGCAATATCCGCTCGTAGCGGGCGAGTTCACCGGGGTCGGTCACCAGCCGGGCGTATCCCGTCACCACCACGCTCCAGCCGAGGTGTGTGTCGGGGTCGATGGCGTCGGCCTCGTAGGCGACGACGACCCCAGAGCCGCCGTTCCCCTGCGCGTGCGAGGTCAGCGCGGCGGTCTCGTGGGTGCGGATGACGATGTCTCCGCCGTCCAGGACGTGGTTGACCGGGCGGACGGTCGGCAGGGCGTGCCGGGTGAAGACGATCCTGCCCAGCGACACGCTGCCCAGCAGCCGCAGCGCCTCGGCGCTGTCGAGCTCGACACGGCGGCGGGGTGCTGCGGCTGCTGGGCTGCTGTCGTGGGCCATGGGGACTTCCGTGTGCGTGCGTAGGGTGTGTCGCTGTCGTCTCGGGCCGGCGATGGGTCGCGGACCTCTGCGGGTGCGGGCTGCCGGGGCTACGGACAGGAGCGGCACCGCGGGGGCCGGTGCCGCTCCTGCTTCCACTGTCGTCCGGGGCACAGCCCGTCCCAAGGGCCGATGGGCCCCGATGACGGTCCGGTCGGCCCTTATGCGGCCGGAGAAGATCCCTCGGCGGGCAAAAGACCATGGCCTTCCCCCGCCACTCCACCGCGCCACGGCGGCGGCCCCGCCGTCCTGCGGGCCGACTCCGCTCGGTGCGCGGATCGCTCCACCTGCGCGCGCAGCCGGTCCTCCAGCCGGTCCGCGAGCGCGAGCGCGTCCGCCTCGCGGGCGTGGACGACAACGTGCCGGTCGCCCACCTGGACCGATGCCAGGGCCGCCCACGGCAGCGCGACGTGGTGCGCGGTGTCCCTCACGATCGTCACCCGGCCGCTCACGGCCGGCAGCCCCGGCCGGGCGAGGACCGCGCCGGTCTTGGCCCGGAGGTGGGTGAGCGTCTCGTCGTCCACGTCGCCGTCCGTGCGGAACCGGACGGCGGCGAGCACGTCCTGGGCGCCCAGGTCTGTGTCGGTCATGTGCCTTGCTCCTCTTGGTGGTTGTTCCGTCTGTGCGGGGTGCCGGGCTCTCACCGGCTGTCGCTCCCCTCGGTCCCGGCCAGCGCCGCCCGCCCCGCCTCCAGCCGCGCCACTGGCACCCGGAAGGGCGAGCAGGACACGTAGTCCAGTCCGGCGGTGTGGAAGAAGTGGACGGACTCCGGGTCGCCGCCGTGTTCGCCGCAGACGCCGATCTTCAGACCGGGCCGGGCGGCGCGGCCCTCGTCGACGGCGATGCGGACCAGGCGGCCCACTCCGTCGCGGTCGAGGGTCTCGAAGGGCGAGGCGGGGAAGACGCCCTTGTCGAGGTAGGCGGAGAAGAACGCCGCCTCGACGTCGTCGCGGGAGAAGCCCCAGGTGGTCTGGGTGAGGTCGTTGGTGCCGAAGGAGAAGAACTCCGCCTCCTCGGCGATCCTGCCGGCGGTGAGGGCGGCTCGGGGCAGCTCGATCATCGTGCCGACCGGGCAGCGCACGGGCACGCCGGACTCCTCGGACACCTCGGCGAGCACCCGCTCGACCTCCGCCCGCTCGATCCGCAGCTCCTCGACCGCGCCGACCAGCGGCACCATGATCTCTGCGCGGGGTGAGCCCCCGGCCCGGGTACGGGCCACGACTGCCTCGGCGACGGCCCTTACCTGCATGGCGACCAAGCCCGGTATCACCAGGCCCAGCCGTACTCCGCGCAGGCCGAGCATCGGGTTCTCCTCGTGCATGCGGTTGACCGCGTCGAGCAACTCGACGTCGTGCGGGTCCGGTTGCTCTGCCGTGGCGACGCGTACGGCGAGTTCGGTGCGGTCGGGCAGGAACTCGTGCAGCGGCGGGTCGATGAGCCGGATGGTGACGGGTAGGCCGTCCATCGCCTCCAGGATGCCGGTGAAGTCCGCCCGCTGGAGCGGCAGCAGGGCAGCCAGCGCCCGCTCCCGTTCCGTGTCGTCTCCGGCCAGGATCATCTCCTCGACCAGCTTGCGGCGTTCGCCGAGGAACATGTGCTCGGTACGGCACAGTCCGATGCCCTGGGCCCCGAAGCGGCGGGCCCGAGCCGCGTCCTCGGGGGTGTCGGCGTTGGCCCGCACCTCCAACCGCCGTACACCATCGGCGTCTTCGAGGGCACGGGCCACCGCGTCGACCACGCCGGCCGACCGCTCGCCACCACCCTCCAGGAACCGCATGACGGCCGAGTCGGCCAGTGGCACGGCCCCCGGGTACACGGCACCGGCGGAACCGTCCACGGAGATCACGGTGCCCTCCTCGACGACGACACCGCCGCGCGTGGTGAACCGCCGCTCCTCCACGGTGAGTTCCTCGGCACCGCACACGCAGACCTTGCCCATGCCCCGGGCCACCACGGCGGCGTGGCTGGTCTTGCCGCCCCGGCTGGTGAGCACGGCCTGGGCGGCGATCATGCCGGGCAGGTCGTCGGGGGTGGTCTCCTGGCGGACCAGGACCACCTTCTCCCCGGCGGCAGCCCGCCGTACCGCCTCCGCCGAGTCGAACACCGCCGCGCCGACCGCCGCGCCCGGCGAGGCGGGGATGCCGTGGGCGAGCGCCGCACCGGCCGCGGTGGTGTCGAAGGCGGGGAACATCAGCCGGGCCAGCCCGTCGCCGTCGACCCGCGCGAGGGCCTCGTCCGTGGTGATCAGCCCCTCGTCGGTGAGCTGGGCGGCGATGGTGAACGCGGCCTCGGAGGTGCGTTTGCCGACCCGGGTCTGCAGCATCCACAGCCGGCCGCGCTCGATGGTGAACTCGATGTCGCACAGGTCCCGGTAGTGGGTCTCCAATGTGCGCATGTGGTCGCGGAGTTGGGCGTACGACGTCGGGTCGACCCGTTCCAGTTCGGCCAGTGGCACGGTGTTGCGGATGCCCGCGACGACGTCCTCGCCCTGTGCGTTGGGCAGGTAGTCGCCGTAGAGGCCCGGGCGGCCGGTGGCCGGGTCGCGGGTGAAGGCGACGCCGCTGCCGGAGTCGGCGCCGAGGTTGCCGTAGACCATGCGCTGCACGGTGACGGCGGTGCCGAGGTCGTCCGGGATGTGTTCGCGGCGCCGGTAGAGGCGGGCGCGCTCGCCGTTCCAGGAGTCGAAGACCGCGAGGATCGCGCGGCGCAGTTGCTCGGCGGGGGACTGCGGGAACTCCTCCCCGGTCTCGTCGCGGATCAGGCGCTTGTACGTCTCCACGAGCCAGGCCAGGTCGTTCGCGTCCAGGTGGAGGTCGTCCGGGGCCTCGCGGGCCTCCTTGAGGAGGGTCATGGCCTCTTCGAACAGGGCCGGGTCGACGCCCATGACCGTCGCACCGAACATCTGCACCAGCCGGCGGTAGGAGTCCCAGGCGAACCGGTCGTTTCCCGTGGCCTTGGCCAGTCCCAGCACGGAGTCGTCGTTGAGGCCGATGTCGAGGACCGTCTCCATCATCCCGGGCATCGAGAAGCGGGCCCCGGAGCGGACGGACAGCAGCAGCGGGTCGTCCCGCTGGCCCAGTCGGCGGCCCGCGCCCGCCTCGACGGCGGACAGGTGCCGGGAGACCTCCACGGTCATGCCGGGCGGCTCGGCGCCGGTGGCCAGGAAGGCCCGGCAGGCGTCGGTGGTCACGGTGAAACCGGGCGGTACCGGGAGGCCCAGCCGGGTCATCTCGGCCAGGTTCGCGCCCTTGCCGCCCAGCAGGTCGGCCATCTCGCGGCGGCCCTCGCGGAAGTCGTACACGTAACGGACCATGACGCCGTACTCCTCGGCTCGGGGCTTGGACGGACCGGTACGCCGGGGTCTTCCCGGCTCCGGTCTCCGGTTCTCGGGTTCTCCGGTCGGACGTGCCCTCAGCTTCGGACGTCCGCGCCGCGGCCCGGCAGGTGCTGTCCGTCCCTCCCCCGGGGCCGAACGGCCCCAGACGGTCACCGGACCGTCCTGTGAACAGGGCCCGATCCCGTACCGCCGCGCGCCCCGCGCCGGTAGCGTGGCCCCTGACCGGAGCGGCCGGTGTCAGCCCGCCCCCGGGACCGGAGGAGACGCAGGTGGGAAGCCCCGAAGAGCCCCGGGAGACCCGGCAGGCCCGGGTACGGCTGCCGCAGCTGCGGCTGGACGAGCTGCTGGAGGAGCTCCAGGCCCGCCTGGACGCCGCGCGCGGCACCCGGGACCGGGTGCACAGCCTGCTGGAGGCGGTGCTGTCCGTCGGCCGGGAGCTGGACCTGGAACAGGCCCTGCGGAGCATCGTGGAGGCCGCGGCGGTGCTGGTCGACGCCGAGTACGCCGCGCTCGGGGTGATCGGGCCGGACGGCAAGCGACTGTCCGCCTTCCACACCGTCGGCGTCAGCGAGGAGCAGATCGCCCGGATCGGCCCCTACCCCGAGGGCCACGGCATCCTCGGCGAGCTGATCCACCACCCGGAGCCGATGCGGCTCGCGAAGATCTCCGAGCACCCGGCGTCCTATGGCTTCCCGCCCAACCACCCACCGATGAACACCTTCCTCGGCGTCCCGATCCGGGTGCGCGAGCAGGTCTTCGGCAACCTGTACCTGACCGAGAAGCGGGGCGGGGTCCAGTTCGACGAGGAGGACGTCTCGGTCACGTCGACGCTGGCCGTGGCGGCCGGGGTGGCCATCGACAACGCCCGCCTCTACGAGGAGTCCCGGCTGCGCGAGCGCTGGCTGCGGGCGAACGCCGAGATCACCCACACCCTGATGTCCGGCGGCGCGCAGGGCACGGTCCTCGCGCTGATCGCCGACCGGGCCCGGGAGATCACCGGTGCGGCGCTGGCCGTGGTCGCGGTGCCGATGGCGGACACCGGCTCACTCGTCATGGAACTCGCGGTCGGGACGGACTCCGAGGCGCACCGGGGCCTGGTGGTGCCCGGGGAGGGCACCCTGATCGGTGAGGCTTTCGCCTCCGGCACCCCCGTCACCAGCGGTGACGTATCGCACGACCAGCGTGTGTCGCCCGAGCCCGGCGGCTTTGCCGGACTCGGCCCCGCCGTGGCGGTGCCCATCGGGACGGACCCCGGGGTGGTGAGGGGCGTCGTGCTGCTGGTCCGGGAAGCCGGTGCCACGGCGTTCTCCGGCAAGGAGATCGAACCGCTGAAGGGCTTCGCGGCGCAGGCGGCGGTCGCGATCGAGCTGGCGGAGCGGCGCGCGGACGCCGAGGAGGTCGCGGTGCTCCAGGACCGCGACCGGATCGCCCGTGACCTGCACGACCTCGCCATCCAGCGGCTCTTCGCCACGGGTATGACGCTGCAGAGCGCGGGCCGGTTCATCGAGCACGCCGAGGCGTCCGAGCGGGTGGTGCGCGCGGTGGACGACCTCGACGAGACCATCAAGATCATCAGGTCGACCATCTTCGGCCTGCGCTCGCGCGACGGCGCCGACGGGACCGGGCTGCGGGCGCGTGTGGTGCGGATCGCCGGTGAGGCGGCCCCGGTGCTGGGCTTCGCGCCCGGCGTGCGGATGGAGGGCCTGATCGACACGGACGTGCCGCGCGAGACCGCCGACCACGTCGTCGCCGTCCTCTCCGAGGCCCTCACCAACATCGCCCGCCACGCCCGTGCCGACCGCGCCGACGTCGCCCTCACGGTCGGCTCCGGCCGGGTGCGGCTCACGGTCACCGACAACGGCGTCGGCATCCCGGCCGACGGCCGCCGCAGCGGCCTGCGCAACATGGCGGAACGGGCACAGCAGCTTGGTGGCGAGTTGGAACTGAGCAGCCCGGAGGGCGGGGGCACGGCGTTGGTGTGGTGGGTGCCCGTCGCGTCGGCCTAGCGGGGAGGCCGGGCGAGGAGGACGACGCGACGAGGGGTATGGGCCGCTCGGCCCAAGCGCCGGTCCCCGGGATGTCCGACCCTGGAGGTGTCACGGAGCACCACGGGAGGACACCATGCCCGGCACCCCGTACGTCGTCGAAGACGTGATGACCCGTATCGTCGTCGCCCTGCGTGACGCGGCGGAGTTCAAGGACATCGCCAGGACCCTGCGGCAACGGCGGATCAGCGCGCTCCCCGTGCTGGACGCGGACGGCAGGGTCGTCGGCGTCGTCTCCGAGGCCGACCTGCTGCCGAAGGAGGCGCTCCGCGACCGGGACCCGGCGGATACCCGGACCCGGCACGCGACCGAGCGGGCCAAGGCCCGCGCGGTGACCGCCGGAGAGCTGATGACCAGCCCGGCGGTCACCGTCGCCGCGGACGCCACCCTCGCCCGTGCGGCCCGCCTGATGGCCCGGCACCGGGTCAAGCGGCTGCCCGTGGTCGACGGCGAAGGGATGCTGAGGGGCATCGTCAGCCGCTCCGACCTGCTCGACGTGTTCCTGCGCGGCGACGAGGAGATCGCCGCGGATGTGCGCCGCGAGATCGCGACCCATCTGCTGGCGGTTCCCGTACGCCCCGTCGACGTGGAAGTACGTGACGGCGTGGTCACCCTCACCGGCCACGTCCGCGACACCACCCTCATCCCGCTCCTCGTCCGCCTGGTGCGGGCCGTCGAAGGTGTGGTGGACGTCGACTGCGAACTGGAGGGCCCGTTGCGCCGCCCGGACCTCGACCCCGACCTGCGTGCACAGTGAACCGCCAGTTCCCACCGGAGCTTTGAGAAGGCCGTTCGGCCCACGCGCTTCCCCGGGGCGGGAGCAGGACTCTGGATGTGGCGAAAAGCGGGCACGGCGGGTGGAGGAGGGAGAGGAACTTGACCGAGCGGCCCCCCTACGTACTCGCGCCCGCACTGCGGAGCGTCGACGCGGTCGTCTTCGACACCGACGGGGTGATCACCGACTCCGCACGCGTCCACGCCACCGCCTGGAAGACCGCCTTCGACGACCACCTGGCCACACACCCGCCCGCCGACCCCGCGCAGCGGCGCCCCTTCGACGCCCGCGACGACTACCTGCGGTACGTGGACGGCAGGTCCCGGCTGGACGGCGCCGCCGCCTTCCTCGCCGCACGCGGTCTCGACGCGGCGCCGGAAGCCGTGCGGGCCGACGCGGCGGGTTCGCCCTGGTCGTCGGTGTGAACCGCACGGGTGCCCCCGGCACGGCGGCGGCCCTGCTGCGGCACGGCGCCGACATCGTCGTACCCGATCTCGCGGAACTGCTCGAACCGGATGAAAACGAAAAAGAAGAAGGCAACGAAGACGAAGGGGTACGCCGGTGACGTCCTGGACCTGGGAGTACTACGGCTACGATCCCTCCGCCGAGCGCCTGCGGGAGTCGCTGTGCACCCTGGGCAACGGCTACCTGGCCACGCGCGGCGCGCTGCCGGAGTGCGTGGCGGACGACGTGCACTACCCGGGCACCTACGCGGCCGGCTGCTACGACCGGCTGACCTCGGACGTCGCCGGGCGGCGGGTCGAGAACGAGGACATGGTCAACCTGCCGAACTGGCTGCCACTGCGCTTCCGGCCCGCCGGGCGGGAGGAGTGGCTGACGCCGGACACCGCGACGGTCCTCGACCACCGGCACGTCCTGCGCCTGTCCTGAGGTCTGCTGGAGCGCCGGACACGGTACGGGCTCGGTGACGGGCGGGTGCTGGCGGTGCGGCAGCAGCGGCTTGTGCACATGGCCGACCCCCATCTGGCGGTCCTGCGCACCGAGTTCACCGCCGAGGGCTTCACCGGGGAACTCGATGTCGAGGCCGCGCTCGACGGGAATGTCACCAACTCCGGTGTGCCGCGCTACCGGGACCTGGACGGCCGCCATCTGACCCATGTGCACACGGGCAGCGCCGCCCCGGACACGGTGTGGCTGCGCTGCCGTACCCGCACCTCGGACATCCGGATCGCGATCGCGGCCCGGCTGACGTGCGACGGGCCGGTGTCGGCCGCGCGCCGGTCCGGGTGCGCGGTGCAGCGCGCCCACCTGCGGCTGGCCCCCGACCGTACTGTGACCGTCGACAAGACCGTCGCCGTGCACACCTCCCACGACCCGGCGATCAGCGACCCGCTGCGCGCGGCGGTGGACCGGGTGGGCGCCGCGCCCGGCTTCGACGAACTGCTGGAGTCGCACCTGACGGCGTGGGACCAGCTGTGGCGGCGGGCCGAGCTGGACGTGCCCGGGGAAGCGGGCCGCGTCCTGCGGCTGCACCTCTTCCACGTGCTCCAGACCCTCTCCCCGCACACCGCCGACCTCGACGTCGGGGTACCGGCGAGAGGGCTGCACGGCGAGGCGTACCGCGGGCATGTCTTCTGGGACGAGCTGTTCGTCCTGCCCTATCTCGACCTGCACTTCCCGGAGGTCTCGCGCGCCCTGCTGCGCTACCGCCACCGCCGTCTGGACCGGGCCCGCGCCTCGGCCCGCGCGATCGGCCGGCGGGGTGCGCTGTACCCGTGGCAGAGCGGCGGCGACGGCCGCGAGGAGACGCAGGAACTGCATCTCAACCCGCGCTCGGGGCGCTGGCTGCCGGACCACTCCCGGCTCCAGCACCACGTCGGCTCGGCGATCGCGTACAACGTCTGGCGGTACTGCGAGGCCAGCGGCGACACCGAGTTCCTGCACACCAAGGGCGCCGAAACGCTGCTGGAGATCGCCCGGTTCTGGGCCGACTCCGCCACCTGGGACGAGGACCTGGGCCGCCACCGCATCCGGGGAGTGGTCGGCCCCGACGAGTACCACGACGCCTACCCGGACGCCGAGCGACCCGGCCTCGACGACAACGCGTACACCAACGTCACCGCCGCCTGGGTCCTCACCCGTGCCCTGGACCTGCTGCGCACCCTGCCCGAGCCGCGCAGACGTGAACTGACGGAACGCACGGGCCTGGACGGCGGCGAACTCGAACAGTGGGAGGACGTCTCGCGCACCCTGCACGTGCCCTTCCACGACGGCGTCATCAGCCAGTTCGAGGGCTACGGCGACCTCGCCGAACTCGACTGGGACGGCTACCGGAAGCGGTACGGCGACATCCGCCGTCTGGACCGGATCATGGAGGCCGAGGGCGACACCGTCAACCGCTACCGGGCCTCCAAGCAGGCCGACGCGCTGATGCTCGGCTATCTCTTCTCACCGGCCGAACTCCGCTCCCTCCTGGGCCGGTTGGGGCACCGCCTCGACGACGGCCGGTGGCAGCGCACCGTCGAGTACTACCTGCGTCGCACCAGCCACGGGTCCACCCTCAGCGGTCTGGTCCACGGCTGGGTGCTGGCACGGGCCCGCCGCGCGGACGCCTGGGCGTACTGCCAGGAGGCCCTGCTCGGTGACGTCGCCGACCTCCAGGGCGGTACCACCGGAGAGGGTATCCACCTGGGCGCCATGGCCGGCACCCTCGACCTCGCGCAGCGCGGACTGACCGGCCTGGAGACCCGTGAGGGCGCGCTGTGGCTCGACCCGGTGCCACTGCCCGAGTTGTCGTCGTACACGTTCTCCCTGCGCTACCAGGGGCACTGGGGTGTACGGCTGCGGCTGGAGCACGGGGGCCTGGAGGTCGAGGTGCCGCCGTCCGACCGCGCGCCGATCGACTTCCGGCTGCCGGACCGCACGGTGTCCGTGGCGCCCGGCGAGACGTGCCGACTGGCCCTGACGGACTGATCGCCCGGCCGGGGACGGGCCGGGGGCAGAGCGCACGGGCTGGACGAGGGCCGGTCGGCCCCCGCAAGGGACCTGGCAGCCCATCCCCTTGCGCGGGTCGCGGCGCCAGGCTGGAAGCAGGACGGAGAAACCGATCAGCCGGGAGGTGCGTGATGGTGCTGCCCGTTGTCGCCGGAGTCGACGGTTCAGCCGAGAGCCTGGCCGCCGCCATGGGGGCACCTCCCACGCCCTTAAGGCAGTGGGGGAGGGCGGCCCGCGAGGCCGTACGGCGTGAGCGGCCGTTGCGTCTGGTGCACGCCTGGAACTGGCATCCGCGCCAGGAGGAGGGGGAGAGGGAGATCGCGAACGCGGCTCAGCGGCATCTGGCGCGGCGCTCCCTGCGGCAGGCGGAGCAGCGGATCCGTGCCGTGTGCCCGGAGGTCCAGCTCTCCGACGGGAGCCATTCCACGGACACCGGCTACCGGGACGTCGTCCTCGCCCTCGACCTCTCCGACGCGTGCGACGAGGTCATCGAGTTCGCCTTCGAGGCGGCCCGGCTGCGCCACGCCCGCCTGTGGGCCGTGCACGCCTGGCAGGCGCCCGGTCCGCTGAGCCTCGGTGCCGGGGATGTCGGCCTGGTGAAGGAGCCCCAGCAGTCCCACGAGTGGCTGGGCTTCCTCAAGGCCGTGCTCCAGGTGTGGCGCGACAAGTACCCCGACGTGGAGGTCCTGGAGAGCGTCGTCGAGGACAGGCCCACGACCGCGCTCGTGCGTGCCGCGACCGGAGCGAGCCTACTCGTCGTCGGCCACCACCTCAGCGAGCGGCCGGTCGGCCCGCGCACCGGGCCGGTCACCCACGCGGCGATCCACCACGTCGGCTGCCCCGTGGCCGTCGTACCCCATCTGTGAGGGTTCGCCGAACGCCAACTGCACCAACATCGGCGATACGCCGAAATACCTGACAACAAAGGGAGTTGACGACCATGCTGAAGCCTGTCGTGGCCGGTATCGACGGTTCGCGCGAGAGTATCGCCGCGGCCGACTGGGCGGCCCGGGAAGCCCTGCTGCGGGGACTGCCACTGCGTCTGGTGCACGCTTGGGAGGGTCTGCCCGAGGACGACGGCGACGCCGATCTGCCCGAGCTGCGCGCACCGCAGTACCACGCACGCCGGGTGCTGCGCACAGCCGTCGAACAGCTCAACGACCGGTACCCGGGGCTGTACATCGCCGCCGAGCAGGTACGCAGGCAGCCCGGCCCGGCGCTGCTTGCCGAGGCGGAGAACGCCGAGCTGCTCGTCATCGGAAGCCAGGGGCTCGGCGGGGTCGGTGCCTTCATGTCCGGGTCGGTCGCGGGCGCCACCATGGCCCACGTGGACCGCCCGGTCGTCCTCGTCCGCGCCACCGAGACCGAGGCGGACGAACACCTGTCCGACGACCCCCGGCAGGCGTCGGCCCGCACTCCCTACCGGGAGGTCGCGGTCGCCGTCGACACCGACGGCCCCTGCGACGACGTCCTGGACTTCGCCTTCCGCGCCGCCGAACTCCGGCACGCGCCGCTGCGCGCGGTGCACGCCTGGCACGTGCCGCTCAGCCGGGGCGTGGCGGGGGCGGAGGAACGAGCGCGGATCAGGGAGGAGGCGGAACGCGAACTGACCGCGCTCCTCGAACCCTGGCGCGCGAAGTACCCAGGCGTGACCGTCCACGAGACCCTGCACGAGGGGCGCGCCGGGCACGTCCTGGTGCGGGCCGCGGAGGGAGCCGGTCTGCTGGTCGTGGGCCGCCGCAGGCGCCGTGTCGGCGTCGGCCCGCACACCGGTCCGGTGGTGCACGCGCTGATCCACCACGTGCCCCGGCCCGTCGTACTGGTGCCGCACGACTGAGCGACCTGTCGGTGATGCCGGACGAACTAGGCATAAGGAAACAAGGCAAAGGAGGGGCGGGCCACCGGAAGCGGCCCGCCCCTCCTTCATGTCTGCCGGTGTCAGTCGTGCGGGACCACGGCGACCGGGCTCGCGGCGTGGTGCAGCACCGTGTGCGCGACGGGCCCGAGCTTCCATGTCAGGGGCGAGGTGTGCCTGCGACGGCCGATCACCGTGAGCCGACCGTGCGCGGAGGCGGCCACCAGAGTCTGCGCGGCCGAGCCCGTGACGGCCTGCTCCACGACGGGCACGTCGGGGAACTTCTCCCGCCAGGGCGCCAACGCGGCACCGAGCAGGTCGCGTTCCTCGGCCTCGGCCCTGCCCTCGTGAGCGCGGGCCCGTACGGCACGCACACCGACGCCGTACGCCTGCGCGGCGGTGAACGCGAACTCCAGCACCGGGTCCGCGGCGGCCTCCGGGTCCCGTACGCCCACCACCACCTCGTCCCGTTCCGCCGCGGCCGGGTTCCCCCAGCTCTCCTCCACGGCCAGGTCACCGGCCCGGACGGTGACCGTGGGGCATGGCGCGAGGCCCAGCACGTGCAGGCTGATGGAACCGAGCAGGAAACCGGCCAGCGAGCCGTGCCCACGGGAGCCGAGCACCAGCACGGACGCGTCCGCGGCGCGTTCGAGCAGCGCCTTGGCGGCGGGCTCCGGCACCAGTTCCGTGGTCAGGTCGAGATCGGGGTGGCGGTGCAGCAACCCGGCCTCCGCGCGCCGCAGCACGTCCCGCCCGTAGTGCTGCTTGCTGCGGGCCTCCTGCGGGATCGGCACGTTGAGCGGCTGGGTGGTCCACGAGTGCAGCAGGACCAGGGGCAGCCGCCTGCGGGCTGCCTCGTCGGCGGCCCACCACGCGGCGGTCACGCTCGCGGGGGAGCCGTCGAGTCCGACGACGACGGGGCCGACAGGTCCGGTCATGGCAAACCTCCTCGGTCTGGCGCGACCCGTCACACCCAGCCGCGCAGCACGGTCTTGTCCTGGCTACGAGCGTCACGGGACGGGCAACGGTCGGGACAGGGCCGGACGGTGTGCCGCGGGGGACCGATCGGCCCTGTCCCGGCCACCGTGCGTGAGGAGAGCCTGAGCCGAGGGAAACAGGACCGGGCTGCCGAGCTCGATGCCCCGCCGGGCGGCCCTTCGCCACGCGGACCGACCCGTCGCCGTCATCCGACCGGAGGAAGACTCACCATGGCCGAGCCGACGACCCTCACCGAGACCGCACACCCCGGAGCCACCGAATCCCGCCCGACAGCGGCCACGGAAGCCCACCGCCTCTCCACCGCACAACTGGCGGACCTGCTCGACGTCGACCCGGCAGCGGGCCTGACCGCCGGGGCCGCCGCCGAACGGGCGGCCGTCCACGGCCCCAACCAGCTCGCCGAGCCCGCGCGCCGCCCCGAGTGGCAGAAGTTCCTGGACCAGTTCCGCAACTGGCTCATCGGCATCCTGCTCCTGGCCGCCGTGGTGGCCGCCGCCATGGGAGACCTCAAGGACGCCGTCGTGATCACCGTGGTCCTCCAGATCAACGCCGTCCTCGGCTACCTCCAGGAGCGCCGCGCCGAACGCAGTCTCGAAGCCCTGCGCCGGATGCTGGTGCCCACGGCCCGGGTCCGCCGCGACGGCACGGAACAGATCGTGGCCGCGCACACCCTCGTACCCGGCGACCTCGTCCTCCTGGAGGCCGGCGACCGGGTCCCGGCCGACGGGCGGCTCGTCGTCGCCGAGTCGGTGGAGGCCGCCGAGGCCGCCCTGACCGGCGAGTCCCAGCCCGTAGCCAAGAACACCGAGGCCACCGCCCCATCCACCCCGGCCCCGGTACCGGTGGCCGAGCGCACCGGCATGCTCTTCATGAACACCTCCCTGACCCGGGGCCGGGCCGAGATCGTCGTCACCGCCACCGGCATGGACACCGAACTCGGCACGATCGCCGCCGAGCTGCGCACCGGCACCGAACCGCCCAGCCCCCTCCAGATCCAGCTCGACAGCCTCGGCAAACGGCTGGCGCTCCTCAGTGGTGTCGCCGTGCTGCTGTACGCCCTCACCGCACTGGTCCGCGGTGAGTCGCTGTCCGACCTCGCGCTGCGCGCCGTGGCCCTGGCCGTCGCCGCGATCCCCGAGGGCCTGCCCGCCGTACTCGCCCTGACGCTGGCTCTCGGGGTGCACCGGATGGCCGGCCGGGGCGCCATCGTCAAGCGTCTGGCCGCGGTGGAGTCGCTCGGCTCGGCCACGGTCGTGTGCAGCGACAAGACCGGCACCCTCACCCTCAACGAGATGACCGTACGGTCCCTGTGGACCGCCGGGAGGCACTACGACGTCACGGGCGAGGGATACGCGACACGCGGCGGGATACGCGCATCCGACACCCAACAACCGGTGCGGGCTGTCGAGTTGACCGATGCGCTGCTGCCGTTCGCCCTCTGCAACGACGCCCGCCTGGCAGACGGGAGCGGCGCCGGCTTCGTCGGCGACCCCACCGAGGCCGCGCTCGTCGTCCTCGCCGCGAAGGCGGGCCTGGACGCCGACCGCCTGCGCGCCGACCGGCCCCGCACGGGCGAACTGCCCTTCGACGCGGCCACCAAGTACATGGCGACCTTCCACCCCGAATCCGACGGCCGCACCCGTGTCCTGGTGAAGGGCGCGGTGGACGTCCTGCTGGACCTGTGCGCGGACATCGTCACCGAGGACGGAGTCCGCCCCCTCGACGAGACCCGCCGCGGCGAACTCCTCACCATCACCTCGCGGATGGGCGGCGCGGGCCTGCGCGTACTCGGCGCGGCCACGGCGCTGCTCGACGAACCCCCGGCCGCCTACGACGCCTCCGCCCTGCCCGCCCTGATGTTCCAGTCGGCCGTCGGGATCGCGGACCCGCCCCGCCCGCAGGCACGCGAGGCCATGGCGCTGTGCCGGACGGCCGGGGTCGCCGTCAAGATGATCACTGGGGACCACGCGGACACGGCGGCGGCCATCGCCCGCGAACTGGAGATCACCGGCGATGTCGTCACCGGCGCCGACCTGGACCGTATGACGGAGGACGAACTCGCCGCCCACATCGACGACATCGGCGTCTTCGCGCGCGTCGCACCCCAGCACAAGGTCGCGATCGTACGGGCGCTGGCGAGCCGGGGCCACGTCGTCGCCATGACCGGCGACGGCGTCAACGACGCCGCCGCGCTGCGCGCCGCCCACATCGGGGTGGCCATGGGGCGCGGCGGCACCGACGTGGCCAAGGAAGCCGCCGACATGGTCCTCACCGACGACGACTTCTCCACCATCGTGCGGGCGGTGCGCGAGGGCCGCGCGATCTACGGCAACATCGTGAAGTTCGTACGCTTTCAGCTGGCCACCAACTTCGGGGCGATCCTGACCCTGCTGGGCGCCTCCCTGACCGGGCTGCCCTCGCCCCTCACCGCCGCCCAGCTCCTGTGGATCAACATCATCATGGACGGCCCACCCGCGATGGCCCTGGCCGTCGACCCGGCCCGCGACGACGACATGCGCCACCCGCCCCGCGACGCCGGCGAACGCATCCTGGACACCCACCGCCTGATCGCCATCACCCGGGCCGGCGCGGTGATGGCCCTGGGCACGGTGACCCTACTGGCCCTGGCCCGCCCCCGCGTCGGCACGGACACGGCCCTGACCATGGCGTTCACCACGTTCGTCCTGTTCCAGCTCTTCAACGCACTGTGCGCCCGCGCCGAGGGCGGCCCCCTGCTGGGCCGCCACCAACTCCGCAACCGCACCCTGTGGCTGTGCCTGACCGGCGTACTCGCCATCCAGGCCGCCGCGGTGCACCTCCCCTGGGCCCGCGACGCCTTCGGCACGGTGCCGCTCGACGCCGGGCAGTGGGCCGTGTGCGCGGCGACGGCGTCCACCGTGCTGGTCGCCGAACTGGTAGTACGCGCGGTGGGGGTGGCGTGGCGGCGCGGGCACGAGCCGGCCTCCCGGTCCCACCGCCGGAATGCGGCGCCTTGACCCGCCGTCCGTTGCCTGAGCCGGGCCCGGTGCCTTCACCGGGCCCGGCTCAGGCGACGTCCGTGCGGCAGGCGCGGCCGTCGCTCCTCCATCCCGGAGGTCCCGCTCACCGCCGCCGAGTGGGGTTGTTCACTGCCCTTTCCCCAGCGCGGTGTCCCTGCTCCAGATAGGGCCGTTCCTCGGGGTGAGTCGCGATTCTGGCCCGCCGCCATGCCGCGTCGAAGGCAAGCCCCCCGCCACTCGCCCGTACCAGCCGCCATGCCCGCCAGCTCGTCCGCGGTGCCAGCACCCACCGCCACACCGAGGTGCTCACCCACCCCCCGTTTCACCGAGTTGCGCGTGCCCGTTGAGCAGGGACAGTGTCTTCGCGGCGTGCTGCGGACGCTTGGCGTGATCCATGCCGGCCGCCAACAGCGTGTAGAGCATGAGCTTCTGGGACGGGTCGGGGAAGCTGCCGAGGAACTCCCGCAGCACCTCCAACGCCTCGTGATCGACAGTCCGTTCGTGTGCGGGGCGGTGCCGGGCGAACACCTCCGCCACCTTCTCGGCATCAGCGACAACAGCCGACAGCCTGGACCAGTCGCTGCCGTCCCGCTCGATCCACCGCAACAGCAGGGCGGCCGGATCGGCCAGCTCCGCCGCGACCGCGTCGGTCCTCTGCCGGCGCAGGACGTCGGCCACGGCCTGCCCGCGCTGCGCGGCGAGCAGATCCGCCACGGCGGCCCGGTCGTCGGGCGCCAGGTCCCGGGATGGTGCGGCGGATCGGTCTCGCACGCGGATGAGGAGGGTGAGTTGAGCGACTCGGACACGAAGTTCACACTGCCGTTCATCGCCCATCTGCAGCAGATCGTCGGTATCGAGCGGGCCCAGCTGGAGAAGGCCGACACCGCAGTGGCCGACACTGCGGCGGCCGTCGCAGAGGCCGAACGGATTCCGCAAGAGGCACTCGACGGTCAGCGTGTCGCGCTCGGGGAGCAGCGTGTCGCGGCCGAGCGGTACGAGGCGGTCTTGGCGACCGTCCAGGCCGCCGAGTCCTACGCGTCCGAGCTGGGTCTCACCGGCACAGCGCCGACCGACGCCGCCGAACCCGGGGCCGATGCCACGCACCCGCAGGGTCCGGCGTCTTCCGGGACGCTCGCTCATCTGATCGTCCCAGCGCAAGGCGGGGGAGAGGAACAACGGGCCCAGGAACGCAAACCACCAACTTGCAGAACCAGCGACACCGCCTCGACACCGTCACAGAGCGGTCGCGCACACGGCCGTGGACACATCCCCCAGGGGCAGCGTCGCGCCAGGTCAGCCCGCCGCAGAGCCAAGCTCACCCACAAGCCAACACAGGTGACGGAACGGACCAACCGCTCCCCCTTCCGTCCCCTTCAGCATCCACCGACCGTTCTGCATCAACGACGGAACCAGCAGGTCAGGGGCATCCACCCCCACCATCGGCCCCTTCAGACGCCATCCCCGCCACCCACGCCCGCCCACATCCGCTACCCTGTCCTTGGTCAGTAGCCGGTACGCCATGTTGTCAGCCCGAGCAGCGATGCAGAGAACATGACACCACCACTGACCAGCAGGTTTGTGTCCTAGCCGAGAGTCTGCGTCCCGGACTTTCCGACAAGGTTTCCCACAAGCCTCCGCCTTCGTGGGGCTTGTACGAAAGTCGCTCGCCGCAGGTCGGAGCGGGTGCGCGCACCGCGGCCAAAACGCTCTGCGGGTGATCTGGGAACGCCCAACGCATCTGCGCAGGCCAGGGCCTGTCACCTCGTCAGCAACCGGTACTGAGGCGACTGGGACTACGGCTTCTCCCGAGAACCGCGCGGCCCCCTCTCTCCCGGCACAGGGGCCGACCTCCCAAACCGACAGCTGCAGCGCATCTCGCAAGGGCCATGCGCCACAGGCATCTCGCCATCGCCTCACTTCAGTAAATCTCGTCATTCTTATCGGCTTCATTCACTTGCAACTCAGCGGGAGGCGTCCGCGCGGATTCTGACGGACGCTCAACGCATGAGAATTCTCCGACGGAAATCGTCGCCTACGGTGCTGGCTGTGATTGACCGCCAAGAGCGTGTGCTGCTCTGCCGAATTCACGGCGAGTCCGCTTGGCAGCCGATCAAGGCGCGAGTGATCCCTCTGCGGCCTTCCAGATTCTCAGCCATTCGAGTTCTGGACCCGATCTTCTCTCACTGGTTCCTTGCCGCTACTCCAGTGGTCGGCAAGTTCGCTCCCGTTCCAGAGCGGGACGGACAGGCACGCTTGATGCGCATCTTCGTCACCCGTCACGACAGGATGAGGCCCATCAGCCTTCGTGCTCGGGCCCACGCCTCCCTGGATGTCGACTACGTCTGGCATCCCCTGGCCGATGTGGAGGACGCGGATTTCGATGTGTACCCACGCGAGCTCGGCCCTTTTCTGCGTGGATACCTGGAGGGCTGGATTCCCGACGGCGTCATCACGCTTGTCGAGTGATCTCGAATCCCGCCGCCCTGTATCGGCTACGAGCAGCGCGGCCCTCCTCATCTCTCGATATCTGGTCTTACCCCACCCAGGAGCGTCCCCAGTGACAAGCGCTCAGCACCGACGTCGACCTCCCGCTCGCGGTCCATTGGGCCTGGAAATCCGGACGATTCTGGCGGCCGCCGGGCTGCCCGAAGCGGACGACAACGACCGTTATCGCTCCTACGGCGTCGCGGTGACCGATCGCGATGAATCGGTGGGCGTGGAGTGGTTTGTTTCCCGCAGTCTGCGGCGCGCGGCCGCCGACGAGCAGTTGCGGGGTCTACCCATGGCAGCCGCGGACCGCGCACACGAGGCCGCCCGGCGCCACCTGCACGCGGCCCTGTTCGGCATCCTGTCGGAGGTCGGATACCTGGTGGAGTCCGATCCGGCCGGCGCCCTTGCCGTTCGCGCCGGCCGCGTTCCCGCACCCACGACCCTGGCCGCGGACATCAAGCGGATCCTCGCCGACCTGCACGATGCCCCGAAAAGGAAGGGAGATCCGGGGCCGACCACGTAGATCCGCCCGCGCCATCGCAGAGTGCGACACACCCACGGGCCGATTTCCGCAACACAGCCGGGCTTCCACCCCCTAGAGTGGTGTGTACTTACACCACCACGGCGGCATGCGCTGACCCGCGCGGCACGGAGGGACGGGACCCATGGGGACGTGGGATCATCTCGGCATGCCCCGGAGCAACAACGACCAACTGCCGGCGACTTACGTCGCGTCCGGCGCTTGGCCGTATGCCCGGCTCGTCGAGGACGCCCCCGTCAGTGCGTACTACGGTCAAGCCTTCGCGCGGAACCTCGCAGAGGCGATGGAGGTATCCACGATCGGGCTGAGGGCCCTGGGGGACAAAGCGGGGGTTTCGCACGCGACGATCAGTCGACTACTACGGGGAATGGTCCTGCCCGACTTGGGGACGCTCGCCCGTCTCGAAGTCGCGCTGGGGGTCGGCCTGTGGCCCGGTCTGACCGCCTGGACCGAGCGCGAGCACGTCTGAGGAGCACCACGGTGTCGCCGCAGGACGCTCTGCTCCAGGTCGGCTGCCAGCGACCCTGCTGATCAGCGGGTTTGATAGACAGGCTCCTGGAGCGGCGATCATCTGCTCTGCAGCATGGGAAGGACCGGGCACACACAGCGTTGAGCAGCGCATACCCTGACTGGAGTCGAAGAAGAGGGGCTGGACGAGTGGGTGCCGGGGTACGCCGTCCGACGATCCGGGACGTGGCCAAGCTCAGCGGGGTCTCCGTGGCCACGGTCAGCTACGTGCTGAACGGCAAGGAGTCCCAGACGATCAGCGAGGAGACGAAGCGGCGCGTGGCCGCGGCGGTCTCCGATCTCGGATACGTGCGCAACCCCGTGGGTACCGCCCTGCGCCGCGGGCACTCGAACGTCGTCCTGGTGGTCCTCGACCCGACGTTCGTGGGGGATGCCAGCGAGCGCTGGAGCAGCGCGGTCATGGGCGCCTTGTCCGGCCTCGGTTACACCGTCGTCATGCACACGCTGCTCCAGGAGGCGGAGGCGGTGAAGGTGGTGGCGGCGTTGCAGCCTGTCGGTGTCGCCTTGTTCGCCTTCGTGACCGTACGGACCTGTGAGGAGATGCGTGCCGCCGGGGTCCGGCATGTCTTCGGGTTCCCCGCCGCCGAGGGAGATCCGGAGGCAGCGGACCGGCCCTGGGAGCGGGCGATCGGCCGGGCCCAGGTGGCGCACTTGGCGGAACGCGGTTTCGAAAGGGTCTGGTACGCGTTTCCTGAGCCTTCGAGCCGACGCGTGGTGGCCGAGCACCGGCTCCAGGGTGCACGGGAGGAATGCGAGCGGCGGGAGATGCCGCAGCCCGAGGTGTTCACTCTGCCTCTCGACCGGCAGCAGGCCGTGACGGCCCTGTCGGCGCTGGGCCGGGCGCCGGGTTCGGCGATCTGTGCGGCCGATGACCGCCATGGACTGGCCGTGCTGGCCGCGGCTGCGGATCTCGGCTGGCGGGTTCCGTCGGATGTGGCGGTCATCGGCGCCGAGGACACCGTGGAGGGCCGCTTGGCGCTCCCCGCGCTCACGACGGCGCGCTTGGTCGATTCCGACCGTCTCAAGGGTGTGCGTGTCTGGCTGGAGGCGGAGCTGAACGGTCGGCGGACGCCGCTCGGCCGCACGATCTGGGAGAGTGCGGCTTCGGCTGAGGTCGTCGTCCGCCGGTCCACTTGAACCGGCCGACCGGCCATCGGGCACCCGAGCCCGCCCGCCAGGGCGAACTCGGGTGCCCGATGCCTGGTCAGGACACGTGGAAGACGTGTGTCCCGGCCCGCACGTGGTAGGCGACGTAGTCGTCCTTCCGCTCCACGCGGGTCGCGCCCCGGCCCGCGGTGACCCCCCGTGCTCCGTCCGTGAGCGGGACACGGACCTCGGCCGGTGTCCCCGCGGGCACCTTCACGGTGAGGGTCAGTCGGCCGTTCTGCCTGCGCCAGCCGGAGCTGACCTCGCCGCGCGGGGTCGTCACCTGGGCTGAGGCATACCGCAGGCCGTCCGGCACGACCGGCGCGACGAGCACCTTGCCGTAGCCGGGAGCAGCCGCCTGGATACCGGCCAGATGCTGGTAGAACCAGTCGTCCACGGTGCCCAGGAAGGGGTGGTTCATCGAGAAGTCCTTCTTGGTCATGGACCAGGTCTCCCACGAGGTGGTGGCACCCTGCTCCACCCAGTAGCCCCAGCTGGGGTAGTCCGTCTGGGCGGCGATCTTGTAGGCCAGGTCGGCATGCCCGTTCTCGGTCAGGACGGGAAGCAGCAGTTTGGTGCCGATGGCCCCGGTGTTCAGGTGGTTGCCTCGCTCGGTGATGTCCTTGACGAGGTTGGCGAAGACCTTGTCCCGGTGTTCGTCGGGGACCAGCCCGTACGCCAGAGCCACCAGGTTGGAGGTCTGGCGGTACCCGGCCTCGACGGGGGTGTGGTAGACGCCCGCGTCGGCGTCGAGGAACTTCTCGTTGAACTTCTCGGCCAGGGCGTCGGCCATGGTGTCGAACCGGGTGGCGTCGCCGGAGTGACCCAGTTCCCTTGCGATCAGGGCCAGGAGACGGGCCTCGTGGTAAAGATCCGCGTTGGCGGTCAGCAGGGAGCCCTCCGGCGGCCTGAGGGCCACGGTGGCGGCGTTCTCCGCGCCGGGCGGTGACCAGTCGCCGAAGGAGAAGCCGGTGTACAGACCGTTCGTCCCGGCGATGGTGGTGCGCATCAGGTCGAGCCAGCGCGCCATGGCGGGGTAGTTGTCGGAGAGTACGCCGGTGGCGCCGTAGTGCTGGTAGTGGGTCCAGGTGGAGGAGATCAGCGTGCCCGACCAGGACGGGTCGTTCCACAGGGGGAAGCCGCCGGGGTTCGGGGCGATCACCGGCAGGGCGCCGTCGGCCCGCTGGGATTCCCGGAACGTGCGCAGCCACTGGCGGTACAGGCCCTCGACGTCGAAGTTGAGGGCCGCCGAGTCCAGGTAGAGGTAGGCATCGGCGGTCCAGCCCTGCCGGTCCCGCCAGGGGGTGTCACTGGGAATGCCCCACATGTTGTCCAGCAGCGACGCGCGCTGAATGGCATTGATGCTGTTCAGCACCGGGTTGGCGCAGTCGAAGCGGCCGGTCGACTCCACCGCGGTGTGCGCGACGCGGGCCTCGATCCCGAACGAGGTCAGCGGTGCCGAGGTGGAGACCTCGACGTAGCGGAAACCGTGCCGGGTGAAGCTGGGTTCCCACGTCTGCGCTCCCTTGCCGCCCAGGGTGTAGGAATCCAGGTGACTGACGTCGGCGGGACCGAGCATGCCCGACTGGAACACGGTGCCGTCGTCGTTGAGCTGCTCCCCGTAGATGAGGGTCACCGTCGTTCCGGCCGTGCCGCTGACCTTGATGCGGGCCCAGCCGGCCGTGGTCCGGCCGAAGTCGTAGACCTGGGTGCCGGTCTTCGGCTTCGTGGAGCCGACGGGGCCGAAGGTGTCGGTGACCTTGACGGGCGGCATGCCGGCGGGCACCACCTGCTTGGTGGGCGCCGGCTGCACATGCGCGTCCTCCCAGCCGGAGTCGTCGTAGGTGGTGCTTGTCCAGCCGGGTCTGGCCCGGCGGGCGTCGTAGTGTTCACCGAAGTACAGCGCGTCCAGGGTGGGCCCGTCGGTGATCTTCCACTTGTCGTCGCTGACGACCCGGCGTCTGGTGCCGTCGCTGAAGACGATGTCCAGCTGTGCCAGAAGTCGGGGCTCCTGTGTCCACGGCGCCTTGTGCAGGCCGAATATCGTGGTCGGAGTGGTCGCCGGGGTGCTGAGGTAGCCGCGCCCCAGGGTGACGGCAAGGGCGTTGTCCCCGCCGCGCAGCGCCTTCGTGACGTCGAACGTGCGCGAGTACGCGGTCTGGTCGTATGCCGACGGCGGCGGGTCCAGGACCTGGTCACCGACGCGGTGGCCGTTGATCCACGCCTCGTAGTAGCCCAGTCCGACGATGCTGAACTCGGCCCGTGCGACGTGCTTGCCCAGCTCGAACCTCCGGCGCAGCAGCGGCGCGGGGTTCTGCTTGCCCAGCTCGGGTGCCACCGGCGGGGTGTCCCGCCCGATCCACTGCGCCGTCCAGCCGTCCCCGGTGCCGGCGGCCGTGGCCGACGGGGCACCGGAGAGCGCGGCGCTGCGTGCCGGGTTCATCATGCCGAGCACCACGGCTGCGGCAGCGGTACCTACCACCTGGCGACGCGTGGCCGACCTGTTGAGAGGCATGCCGTTCCCTCCTTGTCAGTGAACCTGTCAGGCAGGTCTGCGGGCGGCACACATGCCGGAGGCTGCCGCAGCACTCGCCGATTTGGAACGTTTCGGCGCACGCTAGTGAGAGGGTGCGATTCGAGTCAATGGGGTTACTTAAACGTTTCGGACTGCTTTAGTGTCACCACGTGGACACTGATGACTAGCTCGTCCGCCGACTCTGACATCGATCACGGGCCCGCGAGGACGCAGATAATGAATCGATTCACTCAGCTGGACCACGGCCGCCTGGGATCCCCGCGACTCATCCCGTGCCGGCACCCTCAGCTCAGGAGGAGCCGGACCGGACGAGAAATGCACGGGGACAGTCGAAATCGGCATGTCTCCGGCGACCGCTGCCACGTCGAGCATCCGGCCGCGCTCAGCGCGTGTCGCCGCGTCCGCCCCCAACGACAATGAAGGTGGCGGTGTCGAGAGCATCCCAGTCGGAGCGCGTCTCCCCGAAGGAACACCGCGACATCGAGTTGTGGCCCATGTCCTGCACTACTCCAGCATCGGCCCAGTCAGGACACGGAGGGGCGCGTGACCGTGACGGGGGCGGTCGTCAGGCGGAAGCCGACGCCGCGTACGGCCTGGATGGTCAGGGCGTGGCCGAACTTGTGCCGCAGGACGGAGATATGGGTGTCGAGGGTCTTGGTCGGGCCGAACCAGTTGGCGTCCCAGACGGCGGCCATGATGGTCTCGCGCGTCACGAGCACTTCCGGCTGCTCCGCGAGGAAGGTGAGCAGGGCGAACTCCCTTGGTGTCAGGGCGACTTCGGCACCGTCCAGGAAGACTCGGTGGGCCTGACGGTCGATGACCACACGGCCGTGTCGGTCGCCTGTCCGTCCGGGCGCGGGCAGGGCGATCACCACGCCGGGGTGGCCGGGTTCGAAGGGTTCCGGCGCGGGCGGCGGGGCGCTCACGCGGCGGCGTTGCACCGCGCGCATCCGGGCTATCAACTCCCTTACCAGGAAGGGCTTGACGAGGTAGTCGTCGGCGCCGAGTTCGAGGCCGACGACTTTGTCGGTCTCGCTGTCCCGGGCGCTGATCACGATGAGGGAGACGTCGTCGCCTGCGGCGCGCAGTTGTCTGCAGACGTCGAGGCCGTCGATGTCCGGCAGGCCCAAGTCGAGCAGGACCATGTCCCAGGTGGTTCCGGCGCGCAGGGCGTCCCGTCCGGTGGCGGCCCGGTGGACGGTGTGGCCGTAGCGCTTCAGGCCGCGTTCCAGCGGATCGGCGATGGCGGGGTCGTCCTCGACGAGAAGTACGTGCATGTCGGTTCCTCACGGTGCGTCATTCGGTGGGGGGTTGAGCCGGAGGGCTGGTCGGCAGAGGTGGCTCGGGGAGGCCGTACGAGTCCGGATTCGTAGGCGAAGACCACGGCCTGGACGCGGGCGCGGGCTCCGATCTTGGTGAGGATGTTGCTCACATGGGACTTCACGGTGGTCGGCGCGATGCACAACTGTGCGGCGATCTCGCTGTTGGAGTACCCGGCGGCGACGGCGGTCAGGACGTCGCGTTCACGTTCGGTGAGGTCTCCCAGTCGTCCTTTCGGCTCCAGGGCCTCGGGGCGCGGGCCGTGGCGGACGGCATGGATGAGAGCGCGGGCCAGGCCCGGGGGGACGACGGCGTCTCCGGCGGCCACGGCGAGGAGGGCCGAGATCACTTCGTCCGGGGCGGCCGTGGCGGGAAGGTATCCGTCGGCTCCGGCGCGCAGGACGTCGTAGGCGTGCTGCTCGCGGCGCGCCGAGCTAAGGACGAGGACGCGTGGCGGCCCTGGGTCGACGACGCGGGTCGGTCTGAGGCGGCGGATGGTCGTGATGACGTCGAGGGCGGGCAGTCCGCTGCCCAGCAGGACGACCTGCGGGACCAGTACGTCGTGCAGACGGGCCGTCTCGGCGCCGCTGTCCGCCTCGCCGACCACGGTCAGGCCGGGATGCGGGGTGAGGAGGGTGCGCAGGCTGAGGCGGTGCAGGGCGTGGGGGTCGGCGATGAGGACGGTGATCATGCCGGACGTCTCCATAGGGGGGCGTGGGCGTCCACGGGGTGGTGAGAGGGGGTGTCGGTCCGGTCGGGCCCGGGCACAGGCGGGGCGCCGCCACGTGCCCGGGGGTCTCGGCGCAGGGATCAGACGCGGACGGGTTGCCGGTGTTTGTCGATCTCCGGTCCCGAACCCGGGTCGGACGCGGGGGACGTGGCGAGCTTCGTGCCCTCGACGTCCACGTTCGGCAGGAGCTTGTCGAGCCAGTCGGGCAGCCACCAGGCGGACTTACCGAGCAGGGCCAGGACGGCGGGGACGATGGCCATGCGGACGACGAAGGCGTCGAAGAGCACGGCCACCGCGAGGCCGAAGCCGATCGTCTTGATCATGGCCCCGCTCGCGCCGATGAAGCCGGAGAACACGGCGATCATGATGACGGCGGCCGCGGTGACCACACGGCCTCCGTCCCTGAAGCCGGTGAGGATGGCCTGTCCGGGGCCTTCGCCGTGGACGTACGCCTCGCGCATGCGGGTGACCAGGAACACCTCGTAGTCCATGGCGAGTCCGAAGACGATGCCGACCATGAAGATCGGCATCAGGCTCATGATGGGCCCGGTCTCCTCCAGGCCGATCGCGCTCGCGAGCCAGCCCCACTGGAAGACCGCGACGACCGCGCCGAGGGCGGCGAGCACCGAGAGCAGGAAGCCCAGGGCGGCCTTGAGCGGAACCAGCACGGAGCGGAAGACGGCCATCAGGAGCAGGAAGGCGAGTCCGACGACGAGGGCCAGGTAGGGGATGAGGGAGTCGTTGACCTTCTGGGAGAAGTCGACGTTCACCGCGGTCTGACCGGTGACCAGCAGATTCGCGCCGGTGTCCTTCTCGATGGCGGTGCCGGCGTCACGGATGTGCTCGACCAGCTTCTCGGTGGCCTCGGAGGCGGGCTTGGACGACGGGATGGTGGTGATGATCGCGGTGTTCCCGGCCTGGTTGAAGCGGGCCGGCGCCACGGCGGCCACGTCGTCGAGCTTGCCGATCCTGGAGACCACCTCTCCGGCGGTCGTCTTCGGGTCGTCGCTGTGGGCGGCGTCGACCACGACGACGAGGGGGCCGTTGAAGCCGACGCCGAAGCCCTCGGAGAGGAGGTCGTAGGCGCGGCGCTGGGTGGTGTCGGTGGGCTGGGCGCCGTCGTCGGGCAGGCCCAGGGTCATGGAGGCCGACGGGATGGCGATCACACCGAGGCCGACCACACCCGCCAGCAGGACGGCGACGGGGCGGCGCAGCACGAACTGCGCCCAGCGCACACCCATCGGGGACTTGGCCGTTCCCGTGGCCTCCGTGTCGCCTGAGCCACCCCTGACCTTGCCGGTCTTCTTACCGGCCTTGCGCTGGGACAGCACCCTGTCTCCCGCGAAGCCGAGCATGGCGGGGACCAGAGTGATGGCGATGACCACCGCGATGGTGACCGCTCCGGCGGCGGCCAGGCCCATCTTGGTCAGCATCGGGATGTTGACCACGGCCAGCCCGGCCAGCGCGATGACCACGGTCAGGCCCGCGAAGACCACGGCGGAGCCCGCGGTGCCCGCGGCGCGGGCGGCCGCCTCCTGCTTCGGATGGCCCTCGGCGAGTTCGGACCGGTAGCGGGAGACGATGAACAACGCGTAGTCGATACCGACCGCGAGCCCCAGCATCAGGGCCAACACCCCGGCGTTGTCGCCCAGTTCGAGAGGCGAGTTCAGTGCGGCGAGGGTGAGGAAGCCGATGCCGACGCCGATCAGCGCGGTGAGCAGGGACAGCCCGGCGGCCACCAGAGAGCCGAAGGTGATCACCAGGACGACCGCCGCCACGATCACACCGATGACCTCGGCGGCCGCCCCGTGGGACGCCACCTTGACGGCGTTCCCACCGGCCTCCACGGTCAGCCCGGACGCGCGGGCCTGCTCGACGGTCTTGTCGAGCGCGTCGTGGGAGTCGGAGTCCACCTCGGCCGCGGTCACCTTGTAGGTGACGGAGATGTAGGCCGTCGAGCCGTCCTTGCTGACGGCCCCGGCGGTGTAGGGATCGACCACGGAGGCGACCTGGTCGGAGCCGCTCGTGATCTCCTTGGTCACCTTCTGCACCTCGGCCTTGTTGGCCGACGTGGTCATGGTCTGCCCCTCGGGGGCCTTGAAGACGATCCGCGCGGTGGCGCCGTCCGAACTGGAGCCCGGGAACCGCTCGTCGAGCAGGTCGAACGCCTTCTGGGACTCCGCCCCGGGCAGCGTGAAGGGCAGCGCCTTCGTGGCCGGCGCGCTGAGGGCGGCGATGATCGCCGCGCCCAGCAGGGCGAGCCAGGCGAAGAGGACGAGATGGCGTCGCCGGAAACTGGAACGCCCGATTCTGTACAGGAATGTTGCCATGGTGGAGCTCTCTCGGTCAGTCGTTGGGAACGCCCGTCGGGACATGAGGGCGTGCGGGGGTGGCCCGACGACGTGAGCGGTGCGCGTCAGGTGGGGGGTGTGTTCAGCCGTGCAGGGACACGGCGGGAAGCGGGGCGCGCTACTTGAGCACAGGCCGTCATTGGCCGGGCAGGGCGCGGGAAGCCGACAGCACGGGGAGGCCGAAGGCGGGAAAGTGCGTGGTGCTCGGTGAGTTGCACGCGCCGACGGTGGGGAAAGGTCGGTGCGTGAGGACCCGGTGGGGTGGGTCAGATGCCGAGGGCGGGGAAGACCAGTGCTTCCATGAACCGCCTCGCGTCAGCGCGGGACAGAGTCGCTTCGCTGATCAGCGGGCGGGCGATGGAGACGCTGGCCAGCATCGGCGGGACGAGATCCAGCGCCGGGTTGTCCGGGACGACTTCACCTCGTTGGACACCGCGCTGAAGGATGGCGCGGATGTCGTCGAGGATGGGGGCGAGCATCACCTCTCTCAGGGTGTGACGGAGTTCGGGGTTGTCATAGATCGCGTGCCCCACGCCCAGTTGCACAGCGGCACCCTGCGCGTGCTCCCCGTTCTGGGACTGGTCGGCCAGTGCGTACAGGTCGCCGCGCAGCGAGCCGGTGTCGATCCTGTCGATCTGTCTCGGCCTGCGGTACTTCATCGCGGCGGCGACCAGTTGCGGCTTCCCTCCCCAGTCACGGTAGAGCGTGGCCTTGCTGAACCGTGCCCGGGTGGCCACGGCCTCCATCGAGAGCGCCTCGTATCCGACCTCACGCAGAAGGTCGAGCACGGCGTCGTAGAGCTGCGCCGCACGCAAGGGGGTGAAGCGGCTGCGGCGAGCCGTCGATTGCTCGGTCATGACTGCCCCATCCCTTCGCGAAACGGTGCCGTTCTCTTTGGATGGCATCAGCCTAGCCAGACCTCGGAGAAAACGGCACCGTTTCCTATGTGTCCTGGGTCACATTCTGCAGCCTCGACGCATGCCGCGAACCTGCTGTTTTCCGCGTGGCCGACGAGGCCGCCGGGCAGGAGCACTTGGGGTCGTCACTCGACCTGCGCCAACGACCAGCCCTCGCTGCTGGTTGCCCGCACAACAGCTTCCGCGGGACCACTGCTCCCACGTCCATGGGCGGCAGGCAGTCCGCCCGCTCGACGCGTTCAGGCGGGAAGGCAACCCGCCTGGTCTTCGCCGGGCAAACTCTCCCCGAGAGACACCAGGCCCGGAGTAGCGGGCTCCGGGACAGCGCTCGTGCAGATTCCGGTCTCCGCATCGCACCAGCCGCCGGCCGGCCCGGTGTCGATGAGCTGCAGCGGCTGCGGGGCGGACGGTGTGTCATTCATTGACGAGCTCCCATGCCTGGTCGATGGCGTCGGTGTACTGGCGGATGCCGGCCGTGCCGGGTATGCCCAGCCGGTTGCCGAGGACGGTGAAGGGGACACCACGGGCGCCCAGGGCCACCGCGGCGGCATGATCGGCCTGTACGGCGGCGGCGTAGCGGTGGGTCGCGAGGACGTCGCGGATCTCGTCGCCGGGGATACCCAGTCCCTCGCCCAGGCGGATCAGCGTCTCGTGCTCGAAGGTGTCGGCGTTGCCGCTGCCGAACAGTTCGGCGTGCATCGCCGCCATGTACTGCCAGCCCACACCGTGCTCGTTGCCGAGGTGGACCAGGCGCAGCATGTCGAGGGTGTTGCGCACGGGTCGGTCAAGAACGTAGGGCAGGCCGTCGGCGGCGGCCTGCCCGGCCACCTCACTCTCCATGGCCCGCGCCTGGTCGGGGGTGACCCCGAACTTCCTGACCCGGTACTCCGGGACCCAGGAGACCTCGGTGGGGACGCTCGGGTCGAGCTGCCACGTGTGGATCTTCAGCTCGATGTCGGCCGCGTGCGGGGACCGCGCGACTGCGGTGCTCAGACGATGCTCACCGACGTAGCACCAGGGGCAGAGCACATCGGCCCACATGTCGATCGTCAATCGGGGGGATGTCATCTCAGGAACCGCCTTCCATAACGTGAACAGGTTTCAACTGCCGTGTCTGCCGCCCGGGATGCCCCTGCGCAGGTGCGTGCCCGGACAGGGGGTTCAGTTCGCCACCAGGACGTCGTGGGCGTGGAGGGTGTCGAGGTACTCCCGGATGCGGTGGATCCTGCTGTCCCGCAACTGGAAGACGAAGACCAGCCGCTGGTCGTAGACCTTCCCGGCGGCGGAGACTCCGCGGCTCTCGACCTCCGCCACGACCCGGTCGTCCTGTGCCGTTGTGGAGGTGACCTCGATCTCCACGCCGTTCGGCAGGGCCTGCCCCACCCGGCTCAGCAGCTGGAGGACCTCGTCTTTCCCGTGGGGGCCGGCGGAAGGGTACTGGTCGGGCTTGCCCGACACCCACCACACCGCCTGCTCATCCAGCAGGGTCAGTGCGGCCTGCGCGTCCCCTGCGGCGAAGCGTTCGAAGAACTGCAACACCACAGCGGTGTTGCCGGTTGCTGTCATGGGACCTGCTCCTTGCTCGACGCCCGTGGATGGACGGCCCGCCGGTCGAGGGGGCGGGCCGTCCATCCACGGGACGATGGGTTCACTGACGGGGAATGACGCTCGCCGACGGCCTCACGAGCGCGGGCGACCAGCTCGCGGGTCGGCCTTCGTCCGGATCGCGGACCCTACTTGAGGGCGATGGGGGTGATGGGCGATCCGACCGCCCCGGTGATCTTGAGGCCGGGGGCGCACAGGAGGAACTCCCACACGCCGTCCTGGGCGCAGTCGTCGGCGAGGGCCTCGAAGTCCCACATCTCGCCGAGGGTGAGGCCCATGTCCCGGATCGCGACCTGGTGGAAGGGGGCGTAGGTGCCTTCGATGGGGGACGGGTAGACCTCGACGGCCCAGTTGTCCACGGCGACGGCGGCGACCTCGCGGTCGTAGAGCCAGCGCAGGGTGTCCAGGCCGAGGCCGGCCTCGTTCTCGCCCATGTAGTGGTCGCGGTCGCCCTCGATGAACCACCGGTGCCAGCCGGTGCGGACGCAGAGGATGTCGCCGGACTCCACGCGCACCCCCTGGCGTTCCTCGGCTGCCGTCAGGTCGGCCGCGGTGACCTCGTAGGAGTCCGCCAGGCGGTCGACGCCCTTGAGCGCGGCGATGTCCAGCAGCACCCCGCGCGAGATCGGGCGCCCGGCCACCTTGTCGAAGGAATCCCGGGAGGCGCCCGTCAAGTTGTTGACCGCGGCGGCCGGCACGTTGTTGTAGAAGTGGCCGCCGTATCCCATGTGGGCGAGGGCGTCCCACTGGGTGGCCGCCTGCAGGCTCATGACGACCAGGTCGTCGGTGCCGAACATGCCGTCGGGGGCGCCGGCGCTGTCCGAGGGCAGCAGGGTCATCATGTGCTGGGGGTTTTCCCGGAAGGTATGCGGTGTGGCAGGGCCCTCCTTGCCGAACGACATGCCGAGGTCGAAGGTCTTCCCGGTCCTGACCAGCTGCGCCGAGGCGACCCGCTTGGCAGGCGTGATGAAGTTCAGGGTGCCGATCTCGTCGTCATCGCCCCAGCGCCCCCAGTTGCTCAGCTCCTTGCCGAGTGCGTGATGCGGCCAGGTCGTGATGTCGTTCATAGGTTTCTCCTCAAGAAGGTGTTGATGCCGGTTTGTGGGTGGTGGTCAGATCTGGGTGTGGCCGCCGTCGACGACAAGGTCGGAGCCGGTGGTGTACCGGTTGTCGTCGGAGGCGAGGAACAGCACGGCCGCGGCGATCTCCTCGGGCCGGCCCAGACGGCGCAGGGGGACCATGGCCGCGAGCGACGCGCGCAGAGCGGCCGGGTCGTCCTGCCTGTCGAGGGCGGGCGTGTCGATCGGCCCCGGGCTGACCGTGTTCACCCGGATCCCGCGCCCCTTCAGCTCACTCGCCCAGGTGCGGGCGAAGGAGCGGATGGCGGCCTTGGTGGCGCTGTAGACCGTCCGCTCCGCCGCGCCGTTCAGGTGCCCGGCGGAAGCCATCAGAACGACGGATCCGTTGTCGTTGAGCAGCGGCAACGCCTTCTGCACGGTGAAGAAGGTGCCCCGGGCGTTGACGGAGAAGAGCCGGTCGAAGTGCTCCGGCGTGGCCTGGGCCAACGTGGCCTGCTCGCCCCGGCCGGCGTTGGCGACGACGACGTCGACTCCTCCCCGTTCCCGCTCGACCTGCTGCCAGAGCCGGTCGAGATCCTCCAGGCGGGATATGTCGACCTGCACGGCTGTGACATCGCCGCCGATCTCGGCCCGGGCCTCGTCCAGTTCATCGGCGTCGAGACCGGTGATGTACACGTGGGCGCCCTCGGCGACGAACGTCCGGGCGGTCGCCAGCCCGATACCGCTGCTTCCGCCGGTGACGACCGCCGTCTTTCCCGTCAGCTTGCCCATGGGTGCCACCCACCTTTCGATTTAGTGACCACTAAAGCGGTCAACGGCTACACTGTAACGACCACTAAAGGGAACGTGCAAACGGCACCCCGGCGGAGCCGGGCAAGGGAGGGAAGGGCCATGCCCAGAGGCGGAAAGCGCGCCTTCGACGAGGAGACCGCACTGGACGTGGCCTTGGAGCTGTTCTGGCGCCAGGGTTACGAGGCCACCTCGATCGCCGAGCTGACCGAGGCCATGGACATCCGCCCGCCCAGCCTCTACGCGGCCTTCGGCAACAAGCGGCAACTCTTCGAGAAGGTCCTGCACCGTTACGCCGAGGCCCGCTCGCCCCTGTCCCGCGAGGCGCTGGCGCAGCCCACCGCGCGCGAGGTGGCGCTACGGCTGCTGACGGGCCTGGTCGAGGCGTACACCACACCGGGCAAGCCCCGCGGCTGTCTGACCGTGCAGGCGGGTCTCGCCTCCGGCGAGGACGGCCGCGCGATCGTGGAGGTGCTCAAGGTCGCGCGCGACGACTACCGGCGGGCTGTCCAGGACCGATTCGAGAAGGCCGTGGCGGACGGGGACCTGCCCGCCGGCGCCGACTGCAGGACCTTGGCCCGCTTCCTCATGGCCACCGCCGAGGGCCTCGCCGTCAACGCCGCCTCCGACGCGCCCCGCGAGGAACTGATGGCCGCCGCCATCCTCGCCGTCCAGGTGATACCCGCCGGCTGACAGACGACCGGGCCGGAGTCCGCGCCCGGTCTCGGCAGCGACCACTGTGTGCCCGGCCGGCGCACGGCCCATCATCACGCGAGGAGGCAGAACTCGGCCACGATTGCGGCCCCACCATGAGGTGTTCCGGTCGGCCGCCGACTCGGGTCTCGCACCGGAGCGACCGGCGGAGGCGTTCAAACACCGGTCAGGATGTCCGGTCGGACCGCGCCCGGATCAGGTGAAGGCCCCGGGCGGCGGACTCCCGCAGGAGCGGGGTCATCCCGCGACGACGGCCATCCGGTCGCTGATCTGCTGCGCGGTGGCGAGGACCTTCTGGGCGATCTCCGTCTCGGCCTCCGGGTACACGCGTGAGGCGAGGGCGGCGACGCTGACGGCCGCGACCACGTTCTTGTTCTCGTCCCGGATCGGCGCGGCGATGCCGACCACGTCGGGGTCGAGTTCGCCGCGGGTGACGGAGTAGCCGATGCGGCGGATGCGGCCGAGGCGTTCCATCAGCGCGTCGACATCGGTGAGGGTGGCCGGGGTGAACCGCCGCAGTTCGGCGTTCTGAAGCAGGCGGCGGGCCTCGTCCTCCGGGCTCCAGGCCAGCAGCACGAGGGCGGAGGCGCCGGCGTTGATGGGCAGGGCACTGCCGCGCTCGTAGGAGATGCGGACCGCGCGGGTGCTCTCCGCGCGGTCCACGCACACGACGAGGTCGCCGGTGCGGCGGGTGAGCAGGACCGTCTCGTGCGTGTCGACGGCGAGGTCCTCCATCGACGGCATGGCGACTTCGGAGAGGCCGTAGCTGCGGCGGGCCAGCCGGGCGATCTCCAGCACCCGCAGGCCGAGCCGGAACCCGCCGCCGGGGGCCTCTTCGAGGAAACGTCCGGCGACGAGGCTCTGGAGGTAGCGGTAGGCGGTGGAGCGTGCCACGCCGAGCCGCTCGGCCACGGCCGTCCCGGAGACGACGAGATGGACGTCGTCGAACATGGTCAGGATGTCGAGTGCCCGGTCGGCCGTGGAGTTGCGGTCGCGGTAGCTGGGGGACGTGTTTCCTGACATGCGAGACACTGTAGCGGGTGGGCGCGGCGTGGTGGAGGCCGCGCCCGGCCGTCCGCTCGCCCGGTCTACAGCCGGTCCTTGACGACGGTGTTGCGCAGTTCCCCGATGCCCTCCACTGCGGTGACGAGTTCCTGGCCGGGGCGCAGGAAGACCTTCGGGTCGCGGCCGGCGCCCACGCCTCCCGGGGTTCCGGTGAGGATCAGGTCGCCGGGGAGCAGCGTGATGATGGTGCTGATGTAGGCGATGGTGTCTGCCACGTCGAAGAGCAGGTCGGCGGTGTTGGACTTCTGCATGGTGTGGCCGTCGACGCTGCAGGAGATGTCCAGTCCGGAGGCTCCGGGCGGGAGTTCGTCGGGGGTGACCAGGACGGGTCCGACCGGGGTGGTGGCCTCGAAGGTCTTGCCGGAGAGGAACTCCCGGGTGCGGTGCTGCCAGTCCCGCACGGTGACGTCGTTGGCGACCGTGTAGCCGGCCACGTGCTCCAGGGCCTTCTCACGCGGCACATGGCGGCCGTGGCGGCCGACGACGACGCCCAACTCGGCCTCCCAGTCGAGGTCGTCGCTGACCGGCGGCATGTGGATCTCGTCGTGAGCACCGATGAGGGAGCCGTCGTACTTGGCGAACAGGGTGGGGTGGGCGGGGGTCGGGCGGCCCATCTCCCGGATGTGGGTGGCGTAGTTGAGGCCCAGGCAGACGATCTTGCTGGGGTGGGGGACGAGCGGGGCCAGCGAGGCCCCGGCCAGCGGCAGGCGCTCGCCGTCCGCGGCGGCCGCCCGTTCCTGCCAGTCGTCGCCGGTGGCGAGCAGCGCGCCGACGTCGGAGTGGGGCAGCAGGACGAGTTCGTCGCCTTCCTGCCGGGCGGCAGCGGTCTGGCGGCCGTCGGCGACGCGGACGGTGCTGAGTCTCATCGGGGTACTCCCTGGGAGTCGTGCTGGATCTCGGGTTCGGGGTCGAGGTCGGCGCCGTCCGTCCTGGGGCGGGCGGCGAAGGACCGCAGCCACGCTCCGACGTGCGCGGTCCGCGCGGAGGTGAAGACAGCGGTCACCAGACGGTCGGGACGTACGAGGACGAAGGAGCCGGTCAGCCCGGCGAAGAGGGCGTCGAGCCGGCCGTCGGCGTCGGCGATCCCCACGCGGCCGGCTCGGTCACGCGGCGCACGGTCGTCGAGGTGGACGTCCACGGCGGTGGCGTCGGGAAGGCCGGCCCGCGCGACGGCCGTCCAGTCGGTGTCGGTCACGTCGATCCCGAGCAGGCTCCAGCCCTGTCCGAGCACGTCGTCGAGCCGGCTGAGCCGGTGGCTCGGACCTCGCAGCACCCGCGGCTGGGGCAGCATCGTGCCGACGAGTGCACGGCCCGGGCCGTCCGCGTGGAGCACGGCACCCGCGCGGACGCGGGCGTCGGGGCGGTAGCGCATCTCGGTCAGATAGCGGCGTCCCGGCGGGGTGAGCATGGCCGTGCGCACCAGCAGGTCGCGCAGCAGAGCGCGGGGGCGGCTGGTGGTCATGACGACGCGGCCGAGGCGTACGGAGAGGCCGATCACGGCCCGGGCGTGCGGGCGGCGCTCGGTGTCGTACGTGTCGAGCAAGGCGTCGCCGGCCCGGCCCGCCAGGACGTCGGCGATCTTCCAGCACAGGTTGGCCGCGTCCCGCAGACCGGAGTTGAGGCCCTGGCCGGCGAAGGGCGGCATCATGTGCGCGGCGTCGCCGAGCAGGAAGCAGCGGCCCTCGCGCAGCCGGTCGGCGAGCAGCGCGTGGAAGCTGTACGCGACCGCGCGCTCGATCTGCCCTGGAGTGATCTGCCGGTAGGGCCGCAGGAGTTCACGCACGAGGGCGAGCGGCGGAGGCGAGCCCGCCGCACACTCTCCGGGCTTCAGCCGGAACTCGTAACGGCAGCGGCCGTCCCGGCCGGGGACGATGACCACGGGTCGGTCGGGGTCTCCGTGGTGCATACCGAATCGCTGGTCGTGTGTGTCCTCAAGGGTGTCGACCACCAGCCACACATCCGGGAAGCTGCGCCCGCGCATGGGGACGGACAGCAGGTCGCGCACGGTACTGCGGCCGCCGTCGCAGCCGAGGAGGTACGCGGCCTCCAGTTCCTCCACCGGCCCGTCCTCCCCGCCCGTACGGAGCGAGGCGCGCACCCGGCCGGGCTCCTGGGTGAGATCTGTCAACCGGGTGCCGAAGCGGACGTCGACGCTCGGGAGCCGGTCCAGTTGTTCCCGCAGCACTCGCTCCAGGTCGGGCTGGGCGAAGGGGTTCTTGAAGGGGTGTCCGAGGCGCTGGTCGCCGGAGCCGCGGGCGTGCAGGAGAGGCCGCCCGCCGACGCCGAAGTACCTGGTCCCGGTACCCGGCACGATGATCGGGTAGACCGCCTCGTCGAGGCCGTCGGCCGACTGCAGGGTGCGCAGCGACTCGTCGTCCAGGCTGATCGCTTTGGCGTCGTTGCTGGTGGTGGCGTTGCGTTCCACCAGCACGACCCGTATCCCCCGGGAGCCCAGCAGATGGGCGGCCGTCAGTCCGGTCGGGCCGGCGCCGACCACCAGGACCGGCGGCGCCGGGGATGTCGTGGGCACGGCGGTCACTGGACCGGCTGGTAGGCGGGACCGCCCTCGGTCAGCAGCCGCTCGACCTCGGCGAAGATCTCGTCCGGGGACAGGTCGAGGTCGAGGGACTTGCGGAAGGGCTGGCGCACGTCGCGCTCCAGCCGCAGATAGACCTCGTTGCGGTTGCCCTCGGGGTCGAAGAAGTAGATCCCGATGGCGTTGCCGTGGGTCACTTCCTGCTGGACCTCGATGCCCTCGGCGCGGAACCTGTGGTGGAAGTCGATGACCGTGTCCAGCGAGTCCACCCGCCATGACACCTGGTGGGTGAGCTTGGCGCCGGGAGGTGCGGTGCGGCCCCGCTGGAGGACGAACTCGTGGTGCTCCTCCTCTGGGCGCGCGGAGAAGAAGACGATGCCGCGCTCCTCGTCCTCGTCGGTGACGGTCAGGCCCAGGACCCGCTCGTAGAAGTCCCGCATCGTCTCCAGGTCGTCGACCCAGAAGCCGGTGTGACCCAGTCCAGTGATCGCCATATTGATGTCTCCTTTAACGGGACGATAGTTTTGCTTAATAGGACACTAGGGCGAGAGGCGGGCCGAGGTCAACCAGGCGAGATCACAGCCGCACACCTCTTGACGCCACAGCCCCCTTCGAGGCAGCGTCCTGTATCACGCTATTAAGGTCCGAACATGCGGGACATCAAACTGTGGGAATGGGACACCATGACGCTTTTGGACAGCAGTACCTGGGAAGGCCGCGTCTTCTCCGGATCAGGTGAGTGGATCAGCGGCTCGGGCGAGGTCTACGACGCCGTCGAGCCGGCGACGGGCAAGGCGCTGGGCCGCGTCGGCTCCGCCACGCCCGCCGACGTGGACCGGGCGGTGGAGCGGGCGGTGCGGGCCCAGCGGGAGTGGGCGGCGCGGCCGTACTCCGACCGGGCCGCCGTACTGCGCCGTGCCGCGCGTCTTTTCGAGGAACACCAGCGGGAGATCGAGACCTGGCTGATGCGGGAGTCCGGCGCGATCCGGCCCTTCGCCGCACTCCAGGTCACCAGCGGCGGTGCGGAGGAGTGCCACGAGGCCGCCGCCCTCGCCGGGGCACCCTACGGCGAGCTGCTGCGCTCCGGACAGCAGCGGCTGTCCTTCGCCCGCCGCGTCCCAGTCGGGGTCGTCGGTGTCATCGCGCCGTTCAACGTGCCGATCATCCTGGCCATGCGGGCGGTCGCCCCGGCGCTCGCCCTCGGCAACGCGGTCGTCCTCAAGCCGGACCCCCGGACCGCGATCAGCGGCGGTGTCGTCTTCGCCCGGATCTTCGAGGAGGCTGGTCTGCCGCCCGGTCTGCTGCACGTCCTGCCCGGCGGCGCGGACGTCGGAGCGGCCGTCGTCGAGCACCCGCGGATCCCCGTCATCGCGTTCACCGGCTCCACCCGGGCCGGCCGCGCCATCGGTGTCGCCGCAGCCCAGCATCTCAAGCGCGTCCACCTGGAACTGGGCGGCAACTCCGCGCTCGTCATCATGGACGACGTCGACCTGGACAAGGCCGCCTCAGTGGGCGCCTGGGGGTCCTTCGTCCACGCCGGCCAGATCTGCATGGCCAGCAGCCGCCACCTCGTCCACGCCTCGGTCGCCGACGAGTACACCGCCCTGCTCGCCCAGCACGCCGACGCGCTCCCGGTCGGTGACCCGACCACCGAGCAGGTCGCCCTGGGACCGGTCATCGACACCGGCCAGCGCGACACCATCCACCGCACCGTCACCGAGTCCGTCGAGGCCGGGGCCCGGCTGGCCGCGGGCGGCACCTACGAGGAGCTCTTCTACCGGCCGACCGTCCTGACCGACGTACCGCTCACCGCGCCCGCCTACGCCCAGGAGATCTTCGGGCCCGTGGCACCCGTGGTCACCTTCCAGGACCTCGACGAGGCCGCCGACCTGGCCGCCGGGACCGAGTACGGACTGTCCCTCGGCATCCTCACCCGGGACGTCATGAAGGGCCTGGCCCTCGCGGAGCGGATCCCCAGTGGTCTGGTGCACATCAACGACCAGACGGTCAACGACGAGACGCTCATCCCCTTCGGCGGGGTCGGCGACTCCGGCACCGGGGCCCGCCACGGCGGCGCGGCCGCCAACCTCGACGCCTTCACCGAACAGCAGTGGGTCACCGTACGCGGCGAACTCCCGCACTACCCCTTCTGACCGCCCCGCCCCACAGAGCCGCACGGAGAGTCCCATGCCCCTGGACCCCATGACCGTCGTTCCCCGTCGGACCGCCCCGCCGCCCGCCGAGGCCGGCTGGTCGACCGGCAACAAGTTCCTGGGTGGCCCCTTCGCGCCCTGGACGGAGGAGAGCGAGGCGTACGACCTGGACGTGGACGGCGAGATACCGGCCGACCTCGCGGGCGCGCTGTTCCGCGTCTCCTCCAACCCCCGCTTCCAGCCTCGCAACACCGACCGCTACCACTGGTGGGAGGGCGACGGCATGGTGTGCGGGATCTACCTGCGCGAGGGCAGGGCCGCCTACCGCACCCGCTGGGTGGAGACCGACTCGATGAAGGTCGAGGTCGAGGCCGGGGAGGCCGTCTACAGCGGCTTCGTCAACGGCGGCACTGCGGGCCGGCTGCCCGAGGGCGCCCCGCGCGCCAAGAACGTCGCCAACATCAACGCCGGCCTCTTCGACGACCACCTGCTCGTCTACTTCGACGGCGGACTCCCACACGCCCTGGACCCCGAGACCCTGCGCACCTTGGGCACGTACGACTTCCACGGCGGCATCGACGTCCTGTGCACCGGCCACTACAAGACCGACCCCGACACCGGCGACATGCTCTTCTTCGCCGCCACCGGGCCCGTCATCACCTGGTACCGCGCCGATGTGAAGACCGCCGAAATCATCGACTCGCACTCCTTCGACATCGGCGTGCCGGTCCTCATGCACGACTTCGCCGTCAGTGACACGTACGCGGTCTTCTTCGTCACCCCCGCCCAGTTCCGCCTCGACCTGGTGGCGCAGAGCCTGCCCGGAGTGGTCTGGGACGAGAACTCTCTCGAACACGGCGTCCAGATCGTCCTGATGAACCGCCACACCCACGAGGTCACCTGGCACGAACTCGGCGGCCACTGGGCCAACACCCACTTCTACAACGCCTACGAGAAGGACGGCGAGCTGGTCGTCGACGGTCACCGCATCGACCGGCTCGGCAGCCCCGTCGACCGCCTCTCCACGCCGCTGGGGTCCCATGAGTGGTTCCCGCCGGCCATGCCCTACCGGTGGCGTGTCGACCTGGAGACCGGACGAGCCACGGAGGAGATGATCAGCGGAGTCTTCGGGGAGTTCCCGAAGATCAACGACGCCTGCACGGGCCGGCCGCACCGCTACGGCTACTTCGTCACCACGCGCGGCCTGGCCGACGACACGATGTCCGACGGCCTCGCCCGCCACGACTACCTCCTCGACCGCACCACCGTCGTCGAGGGCCCGGACGGCCTGACCAGCCCCAGCGAGCCGGTCTTCGTGGCCCGTGAGAACGCCCGCGCCGAGGACGACGGCTACCTGCTGTCCCTGTGGTGGAACCGCACGACCGACCGCAGCGAACTGCTCGTCCACGACGCGGCCGACCTGCGCCGCACCCCGCTGGCCCGGGTCAAGCTCCCCAGCCGGGTGCCGTTCGGCTTCCACGGCAGCTGGGCCGACCACCACACGCTGGACCGGGCCATCGCCGCCCACCGCGGCGACGGCTGACGGCCGTGCGGGATCTGGCGGGCAGGACCGCCTTCATCACCGGCGGGGACAGCGGCATCGGTCTCGGCGTGGCACAGGTGCTGTGTCACGCCGGCATGAACGTGGTCATCTGCGGCGTCGTCACGGAGTCGCTGCGGAGCGCGCAACGCGAACTCGCGCGTATCGGCCGGGCCGAAGCGGTTCGGCTCGACGTGCGGGACCGGGAGGCGTTCGCCGCCGTAGCCGACCGTCTCGACGCGGACTACGGCGGCGTGGACGTGCTGGTCAACAACGCGGGCGTCGGTTTCCTCGCACCGGCGGTCGAGGCGAGCTTCGACCAGTGGGACTGGGTGCTCGACATCAACCTCACCGGCGTCTTCAACGGCATCCGGACCTTCCTGCCACGCATGCTGGCCGCCGGCCGCCCGGGGCACATCGTCTCGACCGCGTCGATCGGCGGCTTGCTCGGCACCCCGGGAGCGCTCTACGTGGCCGCGAAATTCGGTGTGGTGGGGCTGATGGAGGCACTGGCGGCCGAACTACGCGACACCCACGTCAACGTGTCCGTCCTGACACCGGGAATCGTCCGCACCAACATCCACCAGGGCCCGCCGCCCCCTGGCGGGCCGGGGCCGCAGGCGCCGGGCGCCCTCGCCGAGGCCGACCTGCACCAAACAGCGATGCTTCCGCGGGAAGTCGGTGAGCGGGTCCTGCTGGCGATACAGGAGGAAAGCCTCTACGTCCTGACCCACGCCGAGCACCGGGACCTGCTCGCCCGGCGGTTCGACGCGATCCTCGCCTCGGTCCCCACCGGCCAGGAGAACCCGCACCGTGCCGCGGTGGAGAGGTCGGTGCTCGCCAACCCGGTCTACGACGAGGTCCTGGCCTCCGCGGAGGCCCGACGGTGACGGCGCACGGCATGGAGGGATCGGTCGTGCTCGTGACCGGCGCCGGCTCGGGCATCGGGCGGGCGGCGGCGGGACTGTTCGCCGAACGGGGTGCGGCCGTCGTCGCGGCGGACCGCTCCGAATCCGGCGCGGGCACCGCCGCCGCCATCACGGCGGCGGGCGGCAGGGCCGTCTTCGTCCAGGCGGACGTGTCGGTCGAGAAGGAGGTCGAGAACATGGTCGCCGCAGCGGTCGACACCTACGGCGCTCTGGACGCAGCGTTCAACAACGCGGGCATCGCACCCCCGGTGGCACCGATCGAGCGGCTCAGCAGCGAGAGCTGGGAGCTGTCGGAGGCGGTGAACCTGCGTGGCGTGTGGCTGTGCATGAAGCACGAACTGGCCGTCATGGCACGGCAGGGCCACGGAGCGATCGTGAACACGTCCTCGGTCGCCGGCCTCGTGGGCAATCCGGGCGGCGGAGCCGCTTACTCCGCGTTCAAGCACGGTGTTGTCGGGCTGACCAGATCAGCGGCCGCCGAGCACGGACGGCACGGCATCCGCGTCAACGCGATAGCTCCGGGCCTGACCCGCACCGGCATGCTCCGGCACCTGGAGCAACACGAGCACCTCGACGCCGAGGGCGCCGCCGCCACCACTCCGCTCGGCCGCGTGGCCCAGCCGCGGGAGGTCGCCGAGGCCGCGTACTGGCTCGCGTCTCCCCGGTCGAGTTTCGTCACCGGTCACGTCCTGGCCGTCGACGGCGGCGAGACCTGCGTCTGACGTGCTCCGGCCTCGGGAAAGGAAACGTTCCATGCCTCTCGTGTCCGGCGGCGACCTCGTCGTCCGCCTCCTGCAACAGGCCGGTGTGGACCGGATGTTCGGCATCAACGGCGCGCACATCGACGCCGTCTATCAGGCCGCGCTCGACCACCGGCTGCCCATCGTGGACACGCGGCACGAGATGAACGCCGGCCACGCGGCCGAAGGGTACGCCCGGGTGCGCAACGCCTTCGGCGTCGCGCTGCTCACCGCGGGCGGCGGGTTCACCAACGCCGTGACGTCGATGGCCAACGCTCACCTCGACCGCACTCCCGTGCTCTACCTCGCGGCGTCCGGGCCGCTCGCCAACGACCAGACCAACACCCTGCAGGCGGGCCTGGACCAGGTGGCGATCGCGACACCCGTCACCAAATGGGCGCACCGGGTAACGCGCGCTTCACTGATCCCCCGCGTCCTGGCCCGCGCGATCCGCATCGCGCTCGCCGCACCACGGGGGCCCGTGCTGGTCGACATCCCCTGGGACGTGCTGACCGAGCAGATCGACCTGCCCGACCTGACCACGGAACTCCTCCGCGGCGCCGACCACGGGCCGGGTCTCTCACACGCCGGGGCGGAACAGATCCTGGATCTCCTGGCGCAGGCCCGGAGGCCGGTGATCATCGCCGGTTCCGAGGTTCCGCGATCGGGGGCCGGCGGTGAGCTGCGGGCCTTCGCCGAGCGACTCGGCATACCGTTGATGGCGGACTACGAGGGCCTCGGCGCGATCACACCCGGTTCTCTGAACTTCGGTCTGCTGCAGGGCCTGCACGGTCTGCCGCCGGGAGGGGAGCCCGATCTGGTGATCATGGCGGGGCTGCGGTTCGGCCTGACGACCGCGCACGGCTCGGGTGCGCTGATCCCGCGTGCGGCGCGTGTGGTGCAGATCGATCCCTCCGCCGGCGAACTGGGACTCCTTCAGCCGGTCTCGCTCTCGGTCGCCGCCGACCCGCTGCCGGTTTTCCAGGATCTCAACCGGGCGCTCACCCTCAGGCAGGCTTCCGGCCCCGAACCGACCGGTTGGCAGGCCACCCTGCGAGCGCACCTTCGTCGGCGGCTCGAAGCCGTGGCCTGTCAGGTCGTCCCCGATGAGCGCGTGCACCCCTACGACGCCGTGTGCGCCATCGCCGCGGCACTACCCGACAGGTCGGTGGTCGTCGCCGACGGCGCGCTCACGTACCTCTGGCTGTCGGAGGCGATCTCCGAGGCACCGGTGTCCGCGTTCCTCTGCCACGGCTACCTCGGTTCCATGGGAGTCGGCATGGGCGTCGCGCTGGGAGCACAGGCAGCCGTGGCTCCCGGGACGAACGTCGTCCTGGTGACCGGTGACGGGTCGGTCGGCTACAGCCTCGGCGAGTTCGACTCCATGGTGCGCGCCGGACTCGCAGTGGTCGTCGTCGTGCTCAGCAACCGGGCGTGGGGCGCCACTCTGCACGCGCAGGAACTCATGCACGGCAAGGACCGGGTGGTCAACAACCGGCTGGAGAACGGCTCCTACGCCGCCGCCGCGCTCGCCCTCGGCGCAGACGGCTACCAGGTCCGCGCCCTCGACGAACTCGCGCCCACCCTCGCCAAGGCCCTCCTGAGTGGACGGCCGTCCTGCGTGGAGGTCCATGTGAGTCTCGACCCGATACCGCCGGAAGAGCGGGTGATCATGGGCGGCAGCCCGTTCTGAGTGCGTCTTCTCCCCCACGCGTCCGACACCCCGGAGCCACCCGACCGTGGCGGCTCACGACTCGTCAGGGAACTGCCATGTTGTTCGACTTCGGCCAACCGACCGACGGCCTCATCCAGATGGCGTTCGTCGTCGAGGATCTCGACGCGGCGATGGCCCGTTTCAGCGAGAGTTTCGGGGTGGGGCCGTGGACGGTCCTGCGGGACTTCGCGGGCGACAACCCCCGCTACCGGGGCGAACCCTCCGAGGCACGGGCGCACGTGGCGCTCGGTTTCGGCGGGCACATGCAGTACGAGCTCATCCAGCCGGCGGACGAACTCCCGTCGGTGCACCGCGACGTGATCGTCCAGCGGGGATACGGCTTCCACCATTTCGGCTGCGCCACAACGGCTTTCGACACAGCGGTGGAGGCGATGCGACGCAAGGGCTACGAGGCCGTGTTCACCGCGTCCGTCGGGCCCGACTCCCGCGTCTCCTACTTCGACACGCGTGACGTCCTTCCCGGCATGACCGAACTCATCGAGGCGAGCCCGGGCCTGGACGCGGCCTTCACCGCGATGTACAGGGAATCCCTTCACCCCACATTGTCTTGATAAACAGGATATTCGTCCCGGTTAAAGAGACTAATAGTAGCTAGACGATGTGCGCACGGAACTCAGGGTGCCCCACTGGCGGACTACCGCCCGCTCAGCGTGAGCGCCACCTTTCATCCGTCCTCACAATGTCCCAATACTTAGGACTAGCGTTTCGACATAAGGGACCGTACGCTTCGGCGAAGTTACGGTCAACCACTCGCCGCATGACACCGGGGGCACTCCTGGCGCGCGGCGGTGAGGAGTTACGGCGTGAAGAGACTGGATGCTGAGACCACCCCCGAAGCACGGCCGAACCCAGGCACCCTGTCCGGGGCACCTCTCCAGGTACGAGGGCTCGCCAAGCGGTTCGGCGGTGTCACGGCTCTCGATGGTGTCGACCTCTCGGTGGCGTCCGGCGAAGCGGTCGCCGTCATCGGTCCCAACGGCGCCGGAAAGAGCACCCTGCTCAAGCTGATCTCCGGCGTGCACCGCCCGAGCGAGGGCGAGGTGTGGCTGGGTGAGCAGCGGCTGGACCGCATGCCGGCGCACCGTGTCGCCCGCACCGGTGTCGCACTGGCCCATCAGGTCCCGCGGCCCTTCCACGGGCTGACCGTCCGGGAAAACGTACGGGTCGGGGCCATGGCGAGCCGGCCCCATCCCCACCCCGGAGAGATCGACGAGATCCTCGCTCGGTGCCGCCTGGACACCAAGGCCTCCCGTCCCGCCGACTCCTTGCGCGTCCTGGACCTGAAGCGGCTGGAGGTGGCCCGGGCCCTGGCCACCCGTCCCCGGGTGCTCATGTTCGACGAGGTCGCGGCCGGGCTCGTGGGCCGCGAGCTGGACGAGGCGATCGACCTGATCCGGCAGGTCCACGACCAGGGCATCACCGTGCTCCTGGTCGAGCACATCGAACGGGTGGTACGGGAACTCGTCGACCGCGTCCTGGTGCTCAACTGGGGCCGCCCCCTGGCCGAGGGCACACCCGCCGAGATCGCCGCGAACGAGGAGGTGCGGGCCGTCTACCTCGGCGACAGGGCTCAGGCTTCTCCGGCGCGCACTCCGGCCACCGCGCCGGCATCGGACACCACGGCCGTGCTCGCCCTCGACTCGGTCAGCGCCGGTTACGGCGACATGGTCGCCCTGCGGGATTTCTCGATGCGCGTCGAGGCCGGACAGATCGTGACCGTCCTGGGCGCCAACGGGGCCGGCAAGTCGACGCTCTGCGCCACGATCATGGGCGCGGTCGAGGCGAGATCGGGTTCCGTGCACGCCCTCGGCCAGGACATCACCGGCATGGCCACTTACCGGCGCGCCCGCCTGGGCATCGCCCACTGCCAGGAAGGCCGCCGCGTCTTCACCGGCCTCTCCGTCGCCGAGAACCTGATGCTCGGCGCTCCGCTCGCGCTGGCCAAGGATGAGGTGCGCGGCCGCATGGAACGCGTCCACGCGATCTTCCCGGTGCTCGCTGAACGTGCCACCCAGCAGGCCGGCACCATGTCCGGCGGCCAGCAGCAGATGCTGGCCGTGGGACGCGCCCTCATGGCCGACCCCCGGGTGCTGATCTGCGACGAGATCTCACTCGGCCTCGCCCCCGTGGCCATCGACTCCTTGTACGGGGCACTCGCCGAGATCAACTCCCAGGGCGTCGCGATCGTCCTGGTCGAGCAGAACGTCAAGCGGGCGCTGGGCATCGCCGACCACGCCGTCGTGCTGTCCCGCGGCCGCGTCTCGTACACCGGCGATCCGGCGGGCCTGCTCAGTGACGAGGCCCTGGACGCCGCCTACTTCGGCACCACCGAGGACAACGCCGCTAAAGCCGGCTCCTCGTCCCTGCTCTCCTCATCCCTGCCCTCCTCGCCCCTGCCCTCCTCGCCCCTGCCCTCCTCCTCCGCTCCCCGACCGCTCAGCGCCTCCGAAGGAGACCCCTGGTGACCAGAACCACCCACCGCCGCACCTGCGCACTCGTCGGTGCCGCACTGCTCGCCGCCACCGCCGGCTGCGCGGGCAACGCCTCCAGCAGCAGCGGTTCCAGCAGTGATGACGGTCCCATCGTCATCGGGACGAGCATCTCGCTGTCCGGCAACACCGTCCTCAACCAGATTCGCGACGGTTACCTCCTGGCGGTCCAGCAGGCGAACGCCGAAGGCGGCCTGGAGGTGGGCGGGAAGAAGCGGAAGGTCGAGTTGAAGGTGCTCGACAACCGCAGCGACACGAACACGATGGTCCAGCAGGTGCGTTCCCTGGTGCTCACCGACAAGGCTGTGGGGCTGCTGGGGTCGTGCTGCCAGCAGAACATCGACATGCAGGGCCAGGCCGACGCGCTGAAGGTGCCGCTGGTGATGGGCGCCCTGCCCGTCGAGCTGCTGCCCGAGGGCAAGGGCTACACCTGGGACTCCTTCCAGTCGCTCGCCGACGGGGCCAAGGGCTTCTACGAGGTCGCCGCCGGGGCGAAGACCAACAAGAAGACCCTGGTCGTCACCAACAACGACGCCCAGGGCACCTCCACCGGAAAGCTCTGGGCGGGCACCGGCGAGAAGGCCGGCTTCACCGTCACCGCCACCAAGTCCGTCCCCACCGGCACCACGGATTTCTCCGACGTCATCAAGGCCGGGAAGTCCTCCGGCGCACAGGTGCTGATCGCCTCGATGACCCCGCCGGACTGCTTCGCGATGTGGAAGCAGATGAAGGCACTCGCCTACAAGCCCAAGGTGGCCATCGGTCTGCAGTGCGCCCAGACGCCCGGCTGGGGCGACCTCGGCACGCTCGGAGACGGCACCCTCGTCCAGCTGAACTGGTCCGACACGGCCGGGCTGCCGGACACCGACCTCATCGTCGAGAAGTACGGCAAGAAGTACACCAACCTCACCGACCTGGGCTCGGTCGCCCTCGGGCTGCACGAGGCGACCATCCTCCTGGACGCCATCAAGGCCGCGGGAAGCACCGACACCGAAGCCATCAACAAGGCACTGGCCGAGAGCACCACCGTCTCCGCACAGGGCTCCGTGAAGTTCGTCGACAACAAGAGCGTGACCCCCACCTTCATCGGCCAGTGGGAGGACGGCGCCATCAAGCAGGTCTGGCCCGCCAAGGGCGGGTCCCCGCTCGCCTCCCTGTCCGGGCTGGAATGAGGCCCGGCATGAGCGCGCTGCGACCCACCACGAGCGTGAGCGAACGGAGCACATCGTGAGCCTCGACGTCCTGGCCGCCGGTATCCTCGCCGGCGGCCTGTACGCCCTGATCGGCCTGGGCATCTCCCTGGTCTTCGGCGTACTGGGCCTGATGAACCTGGCCCACGGCGAACTCGTCATCGGCGGCGCCTACCTGGCGTCCCTGCTGGTGGTGGACACCGGCTGGGACCCGCTCCTGGCCCTGCCGCTCGCCATGGCGGGCGTCGCCCTGATCGCCTATCCGCTGCAGCGGTATCTGCTCACCCCCCTCCTGCGAGGGGACAGGAGCGCCCCGCTGGTGGCCACCTTCGGGCTGTCCCTGCTCGCCCAGGCACTGTTCCAGGGCGGGTTCGGCACCCATCCCAAGAGCCTGCCCGCCCCCTACGCGACCTCCGGTGTCTCCGTCCTCGGCCTGCGGATCCAGACGATCTATCTGATCGCCTTCGCGCTGACCGTCCTCCTGTGCGCCGCCACCCACCTCGTCCTGACCCGCACGCGCGCCGGCAGCGCGGTCAGGGCGGCCTCGGCGGACCCGGCCACCGCCGCCGTGCTCGGCATCAACGTGCCGACGGTGTACGCCATGACCTTCGCCGGCGCCGCCGCCCTCGCCGCGGCCGGCGGCGTCCTGACCGGTGTCGCCCAGAGTTTCACGCCCACCAGCGGGATGCCGCTGCTGCTGACCGGCATGGCCGTGATGGCCCTGGCCGGCATCGGCAGCGTCGGCGGGGTCCTCCTCGCCGGCGTCGCTCTCGGCGTCCTCCAGTCGGTCAGCGTCCAGCTGTTCGGCGGCGGCATGCGCGACGTCGTCGTCTACCTCGCCTTCTTCCTCGTCCTCGCCATACGCCCCCAGGGCCTGTTCCGAAAGGCCGCCGGATGAAAACCCCGACCGTCCCACGAGGGACGCCGAAGGCCCTGTGGCCCGCGGTCGCCCTCGCGACCGTCACGATCGCCGCCTTCGCGCTCGCCCCGGTGCTCTCCCTCGGGCAGCTGGACCTGAGCGTCACCCTGCTGACGTATCTGACGATCGCCCAGGCATGGAACGTCCTCGCCGGTTTCAGCGGCCAGATCTCCCTCGGCGCCGCCGCGTTCATGGCGACCGGCGGCTATACGACCGCGCTGATCCTGATCCACACCGGACTGCCCTGGCCGCTGGCCCTGGTCGGCGCGGGCATCGGCGCGGGCCTCCTCGCCCTGCTGCTCGCCGTACCGCTGCTGCGGCTGCGCGGCGACTACTTCGCCGTGGGCACACTGGCCGTCGCCGTCGCCCTCCAGGCCCTGCTCAGCAACTGGAACTGGGCCGGCGGCGCCAGCGGACTGACGCTCCCCACAGAGCGGATTCCCAGCGGCGGCAACCTGTATCAGATCGCGGTCCTGGTCGCCGCCCTGGCCATGGCCCTCACCCTCTACGTCCGGCACAGCGCCTTCGGCCTGCGGCTCGCCGCCGTCCGCGACAACGAACCGGCCGCCGCGGGACTCGGCGTATCGGTATACCGCCACCGTCTCGCCGCACTGGTGCCCACCAGCGCGCTCACCGGCCTGGCCGGCGCGGTCGTCGCCTTCCAGTTCGTCGTCATCTCCCCCGACGGGGTGGCCAGCGTCAACTGGAGCCTGAACGCCGTCCTCATGGCCGTGGTCGGCGGCGCGGGCACCGTCCTCGGCCCCGTCGTCGGCGTCGGCGTCGTCTACTACGGACTGACCCGCGCACTCCAGGACCAGCAGACCCTGTCCCTGGTCATCGAGGGCGCCCTGCTGATCGCCATCGTCCGCTTCGCCCCGCAAGGCGCCTGGCCCCTCATCTGCCGCGCCGCCCGGGTCCCGATCGCCCGCCGCCGGAAGCCCACGCCCGGTGCGGACACCATCCCCGACGCCATCCCACGAACGCCGGAACATGTGTAACCGTGGTGTCACCGCCTTCGCCGCCGTGCCCCCGTCCGGCGACCGATGCGTCGGTGTGCGACGGTCACGACGTCGCCGCTCCCGGCAGCGGGCAAGAGCCGGACGGCTCGCGGACGCTGGGGGTGGCGAGCCACGTCGCGGCTGCGGCACGCAGCACTGGGGTCTGGTTCGTGCCGCAACCCCTGAGAGGCGTTCAGTCGCCGCGTTCGAGAGCTCCGGCCGCCGAGAAGGCGCCGTCGTCCGTCAGCTCCGGCCGCCCCGCAGTCCGTCCTGGACGATCTCCCTGAGCACTCCGAGCCCGCCCGCTTCGCCTCGGTAGCGCTGCATGGCCATACAGCCCACCAGCAGAGCTCTCACGTCGTCGACCGCGAGGCCCCCGCGTACCGCACCAACGGCCTGGGCCCGTGCGAGCAGGTCGCCGAACGTGTTCCGGAACCGCTTCTCGGCCTCGGGGGCGAGCACCTCGGCGGCGTAGCCCGCCTCGGCCATGGCCTCGGCAAGCCCCTTGTCCCCCGCACCCTCGTCGACGCCCGCCCAGAAGAACGCGAAGAAGGCATCTCCTGGGTCACGGGTCGCCACGAGGTCGGCGGCCGAGGCGACCAGGTGGTCCAGCCGGTCCAGTACGACGGCTTCGAACAGGGCTTCCTTGGTCGGGAAGTGCCGGTAGACGGTCCCCGCGCCCACGCCCGCCCGCCGGGCGATCTCGTCGATCGGCACCCCGAAGCCCTCGGCGGCGAACACCTCGTGCGCCGTCTCAAGAACTCGGGCCCTGTTTCGCCTGGCGTCGGCACGCAGCGGTTTCACGCTCTCCTGGCCGGCAGACACGTCCACGCTCCTACCCCCTCCCCGGGACTGATTGCTCCTGCCACCGCATGATCTCCCATCCGATGAAAGCGGAGCAATCGTTCCACCTCTTGCAAGCGGGGCGATCGTTCCGTATCTTAATCGGGGCGACCGTTCCGCATGTGGGTTCGGCGCAGTGAGGGAGTGACGGCATGGCCAACTCGCGGACCGCCGAACGGCGGACCGAGGCCGGGATTCGAGACCGCACGGGCACTCACGGAGCACCATGCCACCGTCGCGCTCGCCCGCGAGGCTCCCTGCCGATCGCTCCGTACACCCACAACCGCCGTCAAGCACCGGCTGCGGGCGGAGCCGGAGCGACTGAATACGTGACGGCCCTCCCTGAAGCGCACTACTGACTGCCTGAACTGACCTCTCACATAAGGATGTTGAGTCAATCCACATGTCAGGCCAATTAGGAAAAGACATCGTGTCGTTTCTCAATGCAGAAGTGAGTCCCACGCCCGCGCCGGTCGCGTCGCGGTCTCCAGGTCGCCCGATGGACGTCCAGCGCGACGCCGCGTTGCTGGACGCGGCGCTGCAGCTGCTCTCCGAGGTGGGCTACGAACGGCTGAGCCTGACCGAGGTGTGCCGCAGGGCCAGGGCCAGCACGAAGACGGTGTACCGGCGCTGGTCCAACAAGGATCAGCTGATGGCCGCCGCGTTACGCAGGGCGGTGTCCCGGAGCGTGGACGAGCAGGTTCCCCTGACGTCTTCGGGATCCCTTCGCGAGGACCTGGTGCGCAACCTGCTGCCGTCCGCGGTCCCGGAACAGCAGCGCACGCCCCAGTACTTCTCCGGACTGCTGGTCGCCGCGTCCGGTGGCGACGAGGTCGGGCGGATGGCCAAGGAGCTGTGCCGCGTGCACCACGCCCGCGTCGCGGAGACGGTCCTGGGCTGGGCCCGGGAGCGCGGGGAACTCGCTGAGGGCGCTGACCCCGTACTGATCGCCGACCTCGCCCGGAGCGCGCTGATCCATCAGGTTCTGGTCGCCGACGGTGAGCTCGACGCCGGCTTCGTGGAGTCCTTCGTGGACCGGGTGCTGCTGCCGGTGCTGGCTCCCTTCCGGACGGGAGGTGCCCGGTGAGGATCAGCGTCGACCTGAACCGCTGCGAGGGATACGGGCAGTGCGTGTTCGCCGCCCCCTCGGCCTTCACCCTGCACGGCCTGGAGGCCCTGACCTACGTACCGAATCCCCCGGACGAGATGCGGGACGCCGTGCACCGGGCCGCCCTGGCCTGCCCGGTACGGGCCATCACCGTCGGCGTCGAGGACGAGCCAGCCGGGGCCACACCGCGCCAGGACCGGCATGTGGTCGTCGTCGGTGCTTCGCTCGCCGGACTGAAGACTGCCGAGGCGCTGCGTGAGAACGGGTTCACGGGCCCGCTGACAATCATCGGGGACGAGCCGCACCGGCCGTACGACCGACCGCCGCTGACCAAAGCGTGCGTCAGCGAGAAGCTCCCTCCCGGTCGGCTCGAACTGCCGGTCACCCGCCCCCTGGACGCCCGCTTCCTGCTGGGCACCGCAGCCGTGGGGCTGGACACGGAGCGGCGCTCGGTCGTCCTGGCCGACGGCGGCACCGTCGGCTACGACATCCTGGTGATCGCGACCGGCACCCGCGCCCGCCCGTTCCCCGGCTGGGCGCCCGAAGGCGTCCTCACCGTCCGCACCCGCGACGACGCCGAGGACCTCCAGAAGCGCCTGGCCCGGCAGCCGCGCCGGGTGGTGGTGGTCGGTGCCGGTTTCCTGGGCGGTGAGCTGGCCTCCGGCCTGCGCGAACTGGGGCTCCCGGTGACGCTGGTCGAGGCGCAGGCGACTCCCCTGCAGGGCCCGTTGGGCAGGACGGTGGGCGATGTGGTGGCCGGCCTGGCCAGGAGCACGGGCGTGGACCTGCGCCTCGGCACCACCGTCGACGAGTTCGTGGCGGACGAGAAGCACGCATTGCGGCAGGTCCGGCTGTCGGACGGCGAGACGGTCGAAGCGGATCTCGCGGTCGTCGCGCTGGGCGCCGTACGCAATGTCGAATGGCTGGCGGGCTCGGCCGTGCGCGCGGACACGGGCGGGGTGCACTGCGACGAGCTGTGCCACGCGCTCGATCAGGAGGGGCGCCCGCTGCCGGACGTGTACGCGGCCGGGGACATCGCCGCCCTGCCGCACCCTCTGTTCCCCGGCCGGCGTCTGTCGGTCGAGCACTGGGGCAGCGCTGTCGACCAGGCCCGTACCGTCGCCCACGACATCACCCGCGAGCCCGGCGAGGAACGACTTCCCCACGTCGAGTTGCCGTCTTTCTGGTCCACCCAGTTCGGCGTCAACATCAAGGGCGTCGGTTTCCCCGGCGCCGCCGACCGGATCGCCGTCGTGCAGGGCACCCCCGGCCAAGGCCCCTTCAGCGTCCTGTACGGCCTGGGGGAGCGCACCATCGGCGCGGTCACCTTCGACAACGGCCGCAATCTGCACCACTACACCTCCCTCGTCCGCGAACAGGCGCCGTTTCCGCCCCGGTTCGCCACCAGCGACGAGAACACCTCCCCCGCGCTGCGGCCGATCGGCCGCTGACCCCACGATTCCCCCCACCGCGAAAGCGAGCACGGCCCCATGGCATCGACACTGCTCAAGCAGATACTCCACCCCGACAGCCGACCCCACCCCTGGGACCTCTACGCCGACCTGCGCGGGGAACCGGTCAGCGTGCAGGACGACGGAACCCACGTCGTCGGCGGATACGAGGAGATCACCGCGCTGCTGCGCGACCCCCGCGTCTCCGTCGATCCCGGCAAGGCCGCCGCGGGCGGCCGGATCGGCACCGAGGCCCAGGAACCCGGCCAGGCACCGCCCTTCCTCGTGCGGGACAACCCGGCACACGACCGGCTGCGCGGACAGGCGATGCGCCACTTCGGACCGCCCGAACTCCCCGGTGGCGTCGAGGGGTTGCGGACGATGGTGGAGGACCTGGTGCGCGACCGTATCGACCGGCTGACCGGGCGCACCGAGTTCGACCTCGTGTCCGAGGTCGCCTACCCGGTGCCCGTCCTGGTGATCTGCCACCTGCTGGGCATCCCGCCCCAGGACGCCGACGCCCTCGCCCACTCCTCCGAGGACGCGGTGCGCGGTCCGGAGTTCCAGGTGGACCCGTACGACCCGGAGGTGACAGCGGCCAGAACCCACGCCTTCGAGAAACTGGGCACCTACTTCGCGGCGCACATCGAGCGGCTCCGGGAGAACCCGGGCGAGGACATGCTCTCCAGGATGATCCACGACGACGGCCCCCGTGGCCGGATGAGCACACCGGAGCTGCTGAACACCGCGATCACGCTCTTCGTCGGCGGTCACGAGACAACCGTCAACCTCATCGCCAGCTGCATGCTCCTGCTGCTGCGCCACCCGGACCAGCTGGCCCGCCTGCAGGCCGACCCCTCCCTCATGGCCGGCGCGATCGAGGAGACGCTGCGTATGGAGCCCTCGGTGCACATGCGGGCCCGGATCGCCGTCGACGACATCCGCGTCGGGGACCACCACGTCATCCCCCGGGGCTCCTCGATCATCCTCAACATCGCCGCCGGCAACCGCGACCCCCGGCGCTTCCCCGACCCTGACACCTTCGACATCACGCGCCCGGACAACGCCCATCTCAGCTTCTCCGGCGGCATCCACTACTGCTTCGGCGCCTCGCTCGGCCGGATGGAAGGCCAGATCGCGGTGCGGCGGCTGGTCCAGCGCCTGGTCGCCCCACGGCTGCTGCAGGACCCCCCGCCCTACCGCGTCCCGGCCGACCTTCGAGGCCCCTCGGCCCTGCACCTGGCCGTGGACGACGTACGGGCCGCCTGAACCACGCCGCCCCTCTGCCCGACACACCGTCACCGTCCGCCGAACCGAGAGAGCGAAGCGCATGACCACCGAATCCGCCTCACGCATTCCCCCGCCCGCCGAGGAGACCGCGCCCAGCAGCGACGTCACCCTCACCGTCAACGGCAAGCTCCACTCCCTCCGGGTCGACAACCGGACCTCGCTGCTGGATCTGCTGCGCGAACACCTGGGCCTGACCGGTTCGAAGACGGGCTGCAACGCCGGAGCCTGCGGCGCGTGCACCGTGCTCGTGGACGGCCGCCGGGTCAACTCCTGTCTTACGCTGGCAGTACGCCTGGAAGGCGCCGAGGTCACCACCGTCGAGGGCCTGGCCGACGGCGACGAACTGCACCCGCTGCAGCAGGCGTTCATCGATCTGGACGCCGCCCAGTGCGGCTTCTGCACACCCGGCCAGATCATGTCCGGTGTCGGCTGCATCCGAGAGGGCCACACCGGCTCCGGGGAAGAGATCCGGGAGTGGATGAGCGGCAACATCTGCCGCTGCGGCTGCTACGTGAACATCGTGCGCGCGGTCGGGCAGACCGCGGGCCGGATATAGGACGGCGGCCATGTATCCCTTCACGTACACACGGGTCTCCGGCACCCGCGAAGCTCTCGCCGCGGGCCGCGAGGGCAGCCGTTACATCGCGGGCGGCACCACCCTGGTCGATCTGATGCGGGAGAGCGTCGAACGCCCCGGCGCTCTGGTCGACATCAGCGCGCTGCCGTTGCACGAGGTCACCGTCACCGACGACGGCGTCCTGCGGATCGGCGCCCTGGTCAGGATGGCCGACGCCGCCGCTCACCCCGACGTGCGCACCGCCTACCCGGTGGTCTCGCAGGCCCTGGAGCTGAGCGCGTCCGCCCAGCTGCGCAACATGGCCACCATCGGCGGCAACATCATGCAGCGCACCCGGTGCACCTACTTCCGTGATGTGACCGCCCCCTGCAACAAGCGCGAGCCGGGCACGGGATGTGCCGCGCGCGAGGGGGTCAACCGCGCCCACGCGATCCTCGGCACCTCCGACGCCTGCGTGGCCGCCCACCCCTCCGATGTCGCCGTCGCCTTCGCGGCGCTGGAGGCGAACGTGCACCTGCTGGGACCGGACGGGGCCCGAACGGTTCCCTTCGCCGACTTCCTGCTCCGGCCCGGCGACACCCCCCGCCGCGAACACGCTCTGGGCCAAGGGGAGTTGATCACGGCGGTGGAGATCCCGGCCCATCCGCGCCCGCTGCGGTCCGGCTATCTGAAGGTCCGCGACCGGCAGTCGTACGAGTTCGCTCTCACCTCGGCCGCCGTCGCCCTGCACATCCGGGACGGCGTGATCCGCGAGGCGAAGGTCGCCGCCGGAGGCGTGGGCACCGTGCCCTGGAAGCTGCCCGCCGTCGAACAGCACCTCATCGGCGAGCGGCCCTCGGAGTCCCTGTGGACGGCCGCCGCCGAGCACGCGGCGGACGGCGCCCGTCCCCTGGCCCACAACGGTTTCAAGGTCGACCTGCTCAAGCGGACGGTCGAACGCCAGTTGCGCATCGTAGGAGGCGACGCATGACCCCCCAGCCCCAGGCAGCCGTCGGCGCCCCGCTGACGCGGGTCGACGCACGGCTGAAGGTGACCGGCCAGGCCCGGTACGCGGCCGACTTCGACGCCGACGGGCTGGTGCACGCCGTCGTCGTCGACAGCGGCATCGGTCTCGGCCGCATCACCTCCGTCGACACCGCCGCCGCCCTCGCCCTGCCCGGCGTGCTGACGGTGCTCACCCACCTCAACGCGCCCCGGCTGCCCTACGGCCCCAACCCCGGAATGGCGACCCCGCCCGGCGAACGGCTGCACGTGCTGGAGGACGACCGGGTCCGCTTCCACGGACAGCCCGTCGCCGTCGTGGTCGCCACCACCCTGGAGACGGCCCGGCACGCCGCGCGCCTGGTGCGGGCGGAGTACGACGCCGAGCCGCCCTCGACCGACCTGTCGACCGCGACGGACGACACGCCGGTCACGTACGAGCGCGGTGACGCGGAGCGTGCGCTGCGGTCGGCCGACGTGCGGCTGGAGTTGACGTACCGGACCGCCCGACAGCACCACAACGCGATGGAGCCGCACGCCACCGTCGCCCGCTGGGACGACGGCCGGCTCACGGTGTGGCAGAAGACCCAGTGGATCCACGGCGCACAGGCCGAACTCGCCGCCGTCTTCGGACTGCCCGAGGACGCGGTGCGTGTCGTGTCACCGTTCGTCGGGGGCGCGTTCGGCAACGCCTCACGGATCTGGCCGCAGGGGGTCATGGCGGCCCTCGCCGCCCGTGAGGTGGGGCGGCCCGTCAAACTCGTGCTCAGCCGCAGGCAGTTGTATTTCGGGACGGGCTACCGGCCCGGGTACGAGTACCAGGTGCGCCTGGGCAGCGACGGGCAGGGCCGGCTGACGGCGATGACCCACGTCATGCGGGCGGAGACCTCTCGTTACGAGACGTTCCAGGACGACATCCTGAGCATCGGCCAGATGCTCTACGACGTGCCCGCGGTCACCCAGGACTGGCGCACCGTTCCCCTGGACGTCAGCACGCCGACATTCATGCGCGGCCCCGGCGGCGCCACGGCCGCCTACGCCGTCGAGTCCGCGATGGACGAACTCGCCTGTGAACTCGGTCTGGACCCGATCGAGTTGAGGCTGCGCAACGAACCCGACCGGGATCCGACGAGTGGACTGCCGTTCTCCACCCGGCGGCTGCGCGAGTGCTACGCCACGGGTGCCCGCGAGTTCGGCTGGCACCTTCGTGACCCGAGGCCCCGCTCCATCCGGGACGGCGACTGGCTGATCGGCACCGGCATGGCCACCGGCGCCCACCCCTCCTGGAGCGTCACCTCCCTGGCGCACGTACGCCTCGACGCGGACGGTACCGCGGTGGTGCAGAGCGCCACGAGCGACATGGGGCCCGGCACGTACACCGTCATGACCCAGGTCGCCGCCGACGCGCTCGGCCTGCCGGTGCGCGCGGTGCGGTTCGAACTGGGCGACACCACCATGCCGCCCCCCGTGGGCCACGGCGGCTCCATGACGACGCCCAGCGTCGGCTCCGCCGTCCAGGACGGCTGCGCCAAGCTGCGCGGGGAGGCCGTCGAACTCGCCGTGAAGGACGAGGAGTCACCGCTGTTCGGCGTCGCCGCCGACGACGTCGTCGTAGCGGACGGACGTCTGTACGTGCGCGACGAGCCCGCGCGCGGGGAGACCTACCGGAGCCTTCTGGCCCGGTCCGGACGGGATCGGCTGGAAGCGGACGGTGAATACGTTCCGGCCGGGCTGCCGTTCTCCACGCACTCCTACAGCGTGACGTTCGCCGAGGTCGCCGTCGACGCCCGCCTCGGGCTGGTGCGGGTGCGGCGGATGCTGGGCGTGTACGACGTCGGCCGCGTCATCAACCCCAAGCTCGCCGACAGCCAGGCCATCGGCGGCATGATCGGCGGAATCGGCCAGGCCCTGCTGGAGCACACGGTCACCGACCACCGCGACGGGCGGATCGTCAACGCCAACCTCGCCGACTACCTCGTCCCCGTCAACGCGGACATCCCCGACCTCAAGGCGATCTACCTGGAGGGCGAGGACGACAAGGTCGCCCGGATCGGGGCCAAGGGCCTCGGGGAAGTCGTCCACGTCGGCGTGGCACCCGCCATCGCCAACGCCGTCTTCCACGCCACCGGCCGCCGGATCCGCGAACTGCCCATCACCGCCGACGCCCTGCTCTGAGCGGGGCCCGCGTCGCGAACATCCCCCTACGGAGATCCACGGATGCTGAACATCGCGGACACGCTGCACCGTTGGTGCCGCGAGGACCGCCCCTTCGCCCTCGCCACCGTCGTCGGCGTCTCCGGCAGCGCGCCCCTGCCGCCGGGCACCGCGCTCGCCGTCGACATGGAGGGACGAGCGGTCGGCAGCGTCTCCGGCGGCTGCGTCGAAGGCGCTGTCTACGAGCTGTGCCGGCAGGTCCTGGAGGACGGCAGCCCTCCGGAACGCGCCCGGTTCGGCTACTCCGACGACGACGCCTTCGCCGTGGGGCTGACCTGCGGCGGCGAGATCGACGTCCTGGTGCAGCGGGTGGATCCCACGGACCGGCCGCATCTCGTCGCGGCTCTCGACGACGTCGTACGGGACGAGCCCGTCGCCGTCGCCCAGGTCGTCGAGGGCCCCGCCGAACTCGTAGGCCGCACCCTGCGTGTCTCCGGCAACGGCGCCCACGACGGCACCCTCGGCGACGAGGACACGGACCGTACGGTGGCGGCGCGGGCCCGCGCCCTGCTTCGGGCGGGGCGCGGCGGCCGGGTGGAGACGGGCGGGGACGCCGACACATGCCCGGAGAGGCTGACCGTCCTGGTCCACACCAAAGCGTCCCCGCCCCGCATGCTGATCTTCGGCGCCGTCGACTTCTCCGCCGCACTCAGCCGGGCCGGACGCTTCCTCGGCTACCACGTCACCGTCTGCGACGCCCGGCCCGTCTTCGCCAACGCCGAGCGCTTCCCGGACGCCGACGAGGTCGTCGTCGACTGGCCGCACCGGTACCTCGCGGCCACCGAGGTGGACGCCCGGACCGCGGTCTGCGTACTCACCCACGACGCCAAGTTCGACATCCCGCTGCTGCGGCTGGCCCTCGGCCTCGCGGTCGGTTACGTCGGCGCCATGGGCTCCCGCCGCACCCACGACCACCGCCTGGCCGCGTTGCGCGAGGCCGGCGTCCCGGAGGAGCAGCTCACCCGCCTCAGCTCCCCCATCGGCCTCGACCTCCGCGGCCGGACACCGGAGGAGACCGCCGTCTCCATCATCGCGGAGATCATCGCCCGCGCGAACCAGGGCTCCGGCCTGCCCCTGTCCTCGGGCACGGGACCAATCCATCCCCCTGCCTCGGTCGGCAGCAGCACGGTGCACAGCGCCGGTTGAGGAGAAGCACGATGTCCGCACGTGGCCGCACCCCCGACTCGTCCGCACCGAGACCGAACGTCATGCGTGCCGGTCCTGGCTCTCGCCGGTGTCGTGGTAGCGGTGATGCAAACCCTGGTCCTCCCCCGCCAAGACCGCCCTCCTCGGCCTGGCCAACGTGGTGGCCCTGGAAGGCGCCCCGCACGGCATCAAAAGGCCAACACAATCCTGCCGACCGCCGCGAGCCGCATGGCCGAGGGCATGAGCGCCGACTCCATGTCCGACGCCCCCACCACGCCGGCGCACCACGCACCGGAGGTGGTCACCGCGATGGTCACCTACCTGGCGAGCGAGGCCAACCCCCACACCCAGGAGGCGTTCTCCGTCGCCCGCGGCCGCTACGCCCGCGTCTTCACAGGCGTGGCCGACGGCTGGTACGCCCCGCCGACCGAGCCGATCCCCACCGCCGACGACGTGCAGAGACACGTCGACCGCATCCGCGACCGCGCCGGCTACCACGTGCCCGGCTCGCTGTGGGAGGAGATGGCCCTGATGCCGTAGCCCCTCCGCCCGCCCCCTCGGGCCCACCAACCCCTTCCGCACGACCATCTGAGGAGCACACATGCCCACCATCGCCATCGTCGGAGCCGGCCCCGGCCTCGGTCTGTCCATCGCCAGGGTCTTCGGCGGCCACGGTTTCGACGTCGCCCTGGTCTCCCGCACCAGAGAGAACCTCGACGGTCTGGTCGCGGAGCTGACGAAGGACGGCATCACGGCGGAAGGCTTCCCGGCCGACGTCTCCGCCCCCGAGCAGCTCACCGGAGCGCTGGCCGCCGCGACCGGACGCTTCGGGCGGATCGACGTCCTGGAGTACTCCCCGCAGCCGAGCTCGATCATGGCCACTCCCGCGGAGGTGACCCTGGACACCCTCCGGCCCCAGATCGACGGCCTGCTGTACGGGGCGGTGACCGCCGTGCAGGCGGTGCTGCCGGACATGAGGAAAGCGGGCTCCGGCACCCTGCTGTTCACCACCGGCGGCGGCGCGATCGATCCCCATCCGGCCCTGGCCGCCCTCAACATCGCCCATGCCGCCGTGCGCAACTGGGCGGTCAACCTGCACAACACCCTCGCCGCCGAAGGGATCCACGCGGCCAACGTGTCCATCAACGTCGCCATCGCCGCGCAGGCCCCCCAGGAGGGCATCCCCTACCGCGCGCCGGACGAGATCGCCCAGGACTACTGGACCCTCCACACCCGCCGTGCGACGGCCGACCACTTCGTCGGCGCCTGACAACTGCGTGGTGAAGGCGTGGCCTTCCGACACACGGATATCGACCAGGAGCACATGTCATGACTGCGACCGACAACACCGAAACGGTTCTGCGTTTCTTCGAGAATTTCAACGCCGGGAACGCCGAGGCGGCGTTCGCCCTGCTCGACGAGCAGGTGGTGTGGCGTGTGATGGGCAAACCGGACCGCTTCCCGCTCGCCGGCGACTACGACAAGGACGGAATCGTGCGGCTGCTGGGCACGGTCGGACAGGTCATGCCGAACGGGGTGGAACTCACCATCACCTCTTCCACCGCGCAGGACGACCGGGTCGTGGTGGAGGCCGAGAGCCACGGTGTCTCCGCAGCCGGCAAGGTCTACGACAACCGGCTCATATACGCCTTCGAGCTGCGGGACAGCAAGATCCTCCACATCCGGGAGTACTTCGACACCATCCACGCCAACGACGTGATGGTGGTGACGGACTGACGCCGACGCCGTCGGCCCCCACCTCGGCGACCGGAAGGTCAGGACAAGCGGTAACGGCCCCGCACAGGCTCCCGGAGGAGCGTGTGCGGGGCCGTCGTCCGGCTGCTTGTCACAGGCCGAGGCGGGTCCGGATCTCTGCCGCCGCTGCGCCGATGGCCTGGTCGAGGCCCGCCTCCACCTCCGGGGCGAGCGCGGGGGCGCCGACCAGTGTCGCGGTGACGCCGTGCGGTCCGGGCTGGGCGGCCACGGTGCGCCGGTGGGTGAAGGTGTCGAAGCCGGTCCTGCCGCCGTACGCCCCGGAGCCGGAGCCACCCACCCCGCCGAAGGGGGCGTTGCTGAGGGCGGCGTGCAGGAGGCCGTCGTTGCGGGTGACGCCGCCGGAGGTCGTACGGTCCAGGAAACGGCGGAAGTCGTCGCCGTCCTCGCCGTACCAGTACGCGGCCAGCGGGGCCGGGCGGTCGGCGATGTAGGCGATGGGCTCGGCGAGATCGTCGTAGGGGTGGATCACCAGTGCCGGCCCGAAGATCTCCTCCCGGGAGATCTCCGCGTCCTCGGGGACGTCGAGGAGCAGCGTCGGCGGGATCAGGCGCAGTTCGCGGGAGGGCTCCTCGTCGACGGCGGTGATCTTCCGGGCACCGTGCGCCTCCGCGTCGTGGATGAGGCCCAGGACCCGGTCGAAGTTGCGGTAGTTGACGAGGGAGACCGCGGCCGGGTGGTCGGTGTAGGTGGGGAAGAGGCGGACCAGGGCGGCCCGCAGGCGCTCGGTGAAGTCGTCCAGGTGTTCCCGGGGCACGAAGACGTAGTCCGGGCAGAGGCAGACCTGGCCGCCGTTGCTCATCCGGGTGCCGGCGATGCGTTCGGCGGCCAGGTCCAGGTCGGCGTCCCGGGCGACGACGGCGGGGTTCTTGCCTCCCAGCTCCAGGGTGACGGGGACGAGGTTCGCCGCGGCGGCCTGGCCCACGAGCCTGCCCACCTGGGGGGAGCCGGTGAACAGGATGTGGTCCAGGGGCAGGTCCGAGAACTCCTGGGCGGTCTTCAGATCCCCGCACACCACGGTGACCTCGTCCTCGCCGAGGTACTTGGACACGGCCCGGGCGAACACCTCGCCGGTGCGGACGTGGACGTCGGTGAACTTGATGATCACCCTGTTGCCGGCGGCCAGCGCGTCCAGCGCAGGGCGAACCGCCAAGCCCACCGGAAGGTTCCAGGCGGTGATGATCCCGACGACGCCGAGCGGCTGCTGCTGGACGAAGGCCGGGACGGGTCCGGCGACGGGGACCGGCTTCATCCATTCCTCCAGTCCTTCTCGCAGGACCTGGGACTCTCCGAGCAGGCCGAGTACCTCCCCCGCCTTGGTCAGGGCCACCGGCCGCCGGCCGAAGTCCTCGGTCAGCGCGGCGGTCAGCTCTTCGGCGGCGTCGAGTACGGCGAGCACCAGCCGGTCGATCCGGTCGCGCCGGACCTCCGCGCTGGGCGGGCCCTCACGGTGGAAGGCCGCCCGCTGCAGTTCGACGAGCCGGTCGAGTTCCTCACGGCTGACGTGGGCGGGGGCGGGGGTGGCAAGAACTGTGGACATGCGAACTGGCTCCTCGAAGGGGGTCGTTGGCTTCTGGCCGGTTGCCGGGACGCCGGTGAGCCGTGGCGAGTCCTCCCACCGCCGGGCCGGGTGCGTAGGGGGCGCCGGCGGGCATGCACTCGCTGGTGGCCGGTGCCTTCGGCGGGCCGCCGGGTGCCGGCAGCGCCTCGGCACTGCCGGCGAAGCACCGGCCACCGACACGTACGGCTCGTGATCCGTGTCATGACTGCCACGGTCCGCCACCGCCCACGGTTTACCCAGAGCCCCGCCGATCCTGGGGGTGACAGGACCAGGTTCGGCGCGGCGGGCGGCCGTACCGTGGAAGGCATGGTGAACGACAACGCCCTCGGCGAGTACCTACGGGCCCGCCGTGAGCAGATCGGCCCCGAGGACGTCGGCCTTGCCTCGTCCGGACGGCGCCGGGTGCCCGGCCTGCGCCGGGAGGAACTGGCCCTGCTCGCCGGTATCAGCGCCGACTACTACCTGCGTCTGGAGCAGGGCCGTGACCGCAACCCCTCCGCGCAGGTCCTCGACGCCCTCGCCCGCGCCCTGCACCTCGACGCGGATGCCAACGCCCACCTGCACCGCCTCGCCCGCCCGGAGCGCTCCCGACGGCGCCCGGCGCCCCGCCGCCCGGAACGCGCCCCCGACGGCATCCGGCAGCTCGTCGACAGCTGGCCCCACACTCCCGCCTACGTCCTCGGCCGCATGATGGACGTGCTCGCCGCCAACCCGCTCGCCCAGGCCCTCACGCCGATCCTCACCCCCGGCACCAACCTGGTCCGCTCCACCTTTCTCGCGCCCGCCTCGGCCGCCACATACGGGGGCTGGGACGTCAACGCCGAGGGCATGGTCGCCGCCCTGCGCGCCCTCGTCGGCCCCGACGTCGACGACCCCACCCTCAACGAACTCATCGGCGAGCTGTCCGTACGCAGCGAGCACTTCCGCAAGCTGTGGTCCCGGCACGAGGTCCGGCCCAAGCGCAGCGGGATCTTCACCTTCGAACACCCGCAGGTCGGCCCCCTCGAACTGCGTCACGAGAAACTCCTGATCACCGACACCGACCGGCAGACCCTCGTCGTCTACCACGCCGCCCCCGGCACCCCCACAGCCGAGCGCCTCACCCTCCTGGCCTCCCTCGCCTCCACACCGGAGTCCGCTCCCACCGAACGCGCCGCCCCGGACGTCCGGCGTCCGTGAGCCGAGCCTGTGCGCCTCCTGGCGTCAGCGGGGGGTGATGCCCTCGAAGGCGATGTCGAGAAGACGCTCGCCGGCACCGGGGGTGGACTCGGCGACGGCCGCGATGGTGTAGGCCATCATGAGTAGTTCCGCCGGTCTCAGATCCCCATGGGCGGCGCCATGCTCGCGGGCGTCGTCGAGCAGTTCGGTGGTCGTCGCGACCAGCGGGTCGTGCCAGTGGCAGATGAGGTTCTTGCGCTCGCCGACGGTGTTGAGCGAAGCCGAGGCCAGGCCCCGGCGGGCAGTGATGTGGTCGATGAAGACGCGCAGCCATGCCTTGAGCGCCTGGCCGTTCCGCGCGGTCTCCAGCAGGTCGCGGGCGGCGCCGGTCAGTGCCTCGATCTCGGCGGTGTACACCGCGACCAGGAGGGCGTCGCGGGTGGGGAAGTGCCGGTAGAGCGTGGCGTTGCCCACGCCCGCGCGGCGTGCGATGTCGTCCAGCGGGGCATCCGGTCCGTCGTGACCACGAACACCGCCCGGGGCCCGGTCATCGCCGGCCTCGGCATCACGGAGACGGGCAAGGTGTACGGCCGTAGCGCCGCCGACTTCGAGGCCGACGCCGTCCGCCGCACCGCCGACGACGCGGGACTGGCGCTGTCCGACTGGACGGCCTGCTCACCAGCAGCGGCGTCATGCCGGGAGTGGGGCTGAGCCTTCAGACTGAACTCGGCCTGCGCGACCTGCGGCTGCTGTCCGAGATGCAGGCGTACGGCTCCACCGTCGGCGGCATGGTGCAGTACGCGGCGATGGCGGTTCAGTCCGGGATGGCGGAGGCCGTCGCCTGCGTCTTCGCCGACGCGCCGCTCAAGGAGAAGTCCTCGACGGGCGCCGCCTACTCGGGCGCGAGCCTCGGCACCACCGGCTGGATGGGCCTCACGGCGGCGGCCGGGGTGGTCGGCGCCACCCCCCGGTACGCGCTGGCCGCCCGCCGACAGATGGACACCAACGGCACCACCAGCGAGCAGCTCGCTCACATCGCCGTCGCCCAGCGGGCCTGGGCGGGGATGAACCCCCGGGCCCAGTTCCGCGCCCCGATCACCGTCGAGTACCACCAGGCGTCCAGGATGATCGCCGAGCCGTTCCATCTGCTCGACTGCTGCCTAGTCAGCAACGGCGGCATCGCCGTCATGTCACCACCGCCAAACGCGCCCCCACCTGGCAAAGCCGCCCGTGCATGTACTGGGCTGGGCGCAGACCCACCCCGGCTACCCGATGCACCGGGGCAGCGACCTCGGCCTAGTCAGCGGCGCCGCCCAGGCGGGCCCCGCCGCGCTGAAGATGGCCGGGGTCGGCATCGACGACGTGGACGTCGTCGAGCTGTACGACTGCTACACCTTCACCGTCCTCATCACCCTGGAGGACTACGGGTTCTGCGCCATGGGCGAGGGCGGGGACTTCGTGGCGAGCGGGGCGCTCGGGCCCGGCGGGTCACTGCCGCTCGACACGGGCGGCGGGCAGCTCTCCTCGTACTACCTGTGGGGCATGACCCCGCTCTCGGAGGCCGTCGTCCAGGCCCGCGGCGAAGGCGGCGAACGCCAGGTGGACCGCCACGACATCGTCTTGGTCAGCGGCAACGGCGGCACCCTCGACCACCACGCGACGCTCGTCCTGAGCCCCCACCCGCATGCCTGAACGCCCTGCGCCCGGAGCCACCATGACCACCTTGCCCGTCGTCTCACCGCCGTCGTGCTCTATCTGGCCGCCGACGAGTCGAGCCAGTCCACCATTTATGAATCGCAGACGAAAGTGTCTGATTGTCTGTGATTCCAAGGTCACTCGAAGGGGGAATCCCTACGCAGGCGCGATTTCAAGCTGTCATGGGGGCCGCCACCGGAACCCGCGACGCATCCCGGTAGACAGCTGCTGTCCTATTCTGACAAAGAAGGATAATGCGCTCATAATATCCGTTTGGCTGGGTGCGCGAGTCCCGGCGTCACACGCCGGGAGCGGCGGAGATCTCCACCAGGGCGAGACGCAACCGTGGAGGGCGTATGGCCACCGACAAGGTGCCGGGGGCGTCCAAGGACGTCTTCGACGAGGCGCTCAGCGCGAACGTCACCATCGATGAGCACGCCATCGTGACCGGGTGGAATGCGGGAGCCGAGGCATTGCTGGGGTACTCGCCCGCGCAGGTCGTAGGACGGCCCGCGTCCGGCCTGCTGGCCGAGAGGGTCGATGAGGCTGAGATGCGGTCCCTCGCGCAGCTGCCCAGGTGGAACGGCCGGGTCGCCCTGCGGCACCGCGACGGCCACCGCTTGGAGGCCAGGGTCCTCGCGCACAGAAGGGCCCGGGGCTGGTTTCTCGTGTCCGCGCTGGGAGGGGCGCAATCCCGACCCGACGACGACCTGCTCGTGGACCGGAACCACGAGCAGGTCGCGGGCTGCCTCATGGCGCTGTACGACACCGGGCTGCGCCTTCGCCGGGCCAACGCGGCCCAGCATCGCAGCCTTGGGCTCGCCGAGGAGGAGATGCGCGGCCTGCGCCTTTCGGAGTTGGTGAACGATCCGGAGGTGGACAGGATCGAGCGGTTCATGCGGCGGGCGCTGGAGACCGGTGAGCCGCAGAAAATCGAGATGTACGGGACCGCCCCCGGCGAGAGCCGTGAGCACGCCTGGTCGGTCTTCGTCACCCCGCTGAAGGACGAGGACGGCCGTGTGCGGGGCGTGGGTATGGCCACTCATGACGTGACCGAGCAGTACTGGGCCCGTAAGCGGCTCGCGCTGCTCGCGGATGCCAGTACGCGGATCGGCAGCACCCTCGACGTGGCACGGACGGCTCAGGAGCTGGCGGACGTGGCCGTCCCGGAATTCGCCGACTTCGTCAGCGTCGACCTGCTCCCCTCCCTCGACGGCGCGCACGACCCGCCCCCGGGAACGGGCGCGCCACACGGCCCCATCCCCCTGCGGCGCGTCGCCCACCGGTCCGTGCATCGGGGGACTCCCGAGGCGGTCGTCGCTCCGGGCCAGGTGGACAACTATCCGGAAGGCTCCCCACCGGTCCTGACCCTCAGGTCGGGGCGTGCCTTGCTGCACCACGTGACCGACCCCACCGACCTCGCGTTCGCCGAATGGGCGGCCCGCGATCCCTCTCGGGCCGCGCGGGTCCGCGACTTCGGCATCCACTCGGCGATCACCGTGCCCCTGACCGCCCGCGGCACCACCCTGGGCGTGGTCGTCTTCGTCCGCCACCGGCATCCCGAGGTGTTCCGCGAGGACGACCTGGTGCTGGCCGAGGAGCTGGCCGCCAGAGCGGCGGTCTGCATCGACAACGCCCGCCGCTACACCCGCCAACGTGCCACTGCGGTCACCCTCCAGCGCAACCTGCTGCCCCAGGAACTGCCCGAACAGGCCGCCATGGAGATCGCCTCCCGCTACCTGCCCGCCGGCGCCCAGGCCGGGGTGGGCGGGGACTGGTTCGACGTCATTCCGCTCTCCGGCGCCAGGGTCGCACTCGTCGTCGGCGATGTCGTCGGCCACGGCATCCACGCCTCCGCCACCATGGGGCGGCTGCGCACCGCCGTACTCACCCTCGCCGACATCGACCTGCCCCCCGACGAACTGCTCACCCACCTCGACGACCTCGTCGCCCGCCTGTCCACCGACGCCAAGGACGCCCCGCGGCCCGGCCCCGGCACGGAGACCACGGGAGATGTCGGCGCGACCTGCCTGTATGCCGTGTACGACCCGGTGTCCCGCCACTGCACGATCGCCCTCGCCGGACACCCGGCACCCGTCCTGGTCACCCCCGACGGCACCGCGACACTGCTCGACCTCCCCATCGGCCCCCCACTGGGACTTGGCGGACTCCCCTTCGAAGCGACCGACATCGAACTGCCCGAGGGCAGCCTCCTCGCCCTCTACACCGACGGGTTGATCGAATCCCGCGAGCAGGACGTCGACGCAGGCCAGTCCCTGCTCCGCCAGGCCCTCACCCGACCGTCAGCCCCGCTGGACGACCTGTGCGACGCGGTTCTGGCCGCCCTGCTGCCCGACCGCCCCTCCGACGACATCGCCCTGCTCATCGCCCGTACCAAAGCCCTGGACACCGACCGCGTCGCCACCTGGGACATACCCGCGGACCCCGTCGCCGTCGCCCAAGCCCGGAAGAACGCGACCGCCCAGCTGGCGACCTGGGGACTGGACGACGCCGCCTTCGTCACCGAACTGGTCGTCAGCGAACTCGTCACCAACGCCATCCGATACGGCGAACCCCCCATACAGCTGCGTCTGATCCACGACCGCAACCTCATCTGCGAAGTCTCCGACGCCAGCGGCACCGCCCCCCACATGCGCCGCGCCCGCACCTACGACGAAGGCGGCCGCGGCCTGCTCCTGGTCGCCCAGCTCACAGCGGCCTGGGGCACCCGCCAAACCACGGAGGGCAAAACCATCTGGGCGGAACAGGTCCCCACGCGATGAGCCTGCTCATGGAGTGGCCCACCACCACGACGGGTCCGGTGCCCAGCGCGTCGAGCAGGGCCGCGGCGTCGTCGGCGAGGGTCTGCGGGATAGTCGCCGCGCGGTGCCGACGAACGGCCGTGCCCGCGATGGTCGAGGGCGATCACCCGGTACCCGTGCGTCAGGAGGCCGGGTATCTGCCGACTCCAGTCGTGGGAGCCGCAGGCCCAGCCGTGCAGCAGCACCGCCGGCCCCGAGCCCTCGTCGGCGTGGAAGATCCGTACGTCGTCGTTCCGGGCGAAACGGCCATCGTGACACCCCTTGCCAGCTGTCGGCTCCACCGCCTGCTGCCGGCTCCGCGAAGCAGGGGTCCCGCGCACCGCGCGGCAGCCCGGCAGCCGGTCGGATCGGCCCGCGGGCGTCGCCGAGCCTGGTCCTGTCGCTCCCAGGGTCGGCAGGGCACTGGGTAACCGCGTCGGCGGTCGTCGACCGTTGCAGGCATGACGCGCATCAGCACACCGTTCGGACTCCGTTCCACCGCCGCCGAGGTCACCGCCGGGGTCGACCTGACCGGAAGGCGGGCGGTCATCACCGGCGGCTCCTCCGGGCTCGGGGTCGAGACCGCCCGAGCCCTCGCGGCCGCCGGCGCCGAGGTCACCCTCGCGGTCCGTGACCCGGCGGCGGGCGAGCGGGCCGCCGCGGACATCACCGCCGACACCGGCAACAAGGACGTCCAGGTCGCGCGACTGGAGCTGGCCGACCGGGCGTCGGTCGCCGCCTTCACCGCCGACTGGGACGGCCCCCTGCACATCCTCGTCAACAACGCGGGCGTGATGGCGCTGCCGGAACGGGAGCTGACGCCGGAGGGCTGGGAGAAGCAGTTCGCCGTCAACCACCTGGGGCACTTCGCGCTCGCGGTGGGCCTGCACGGGGCCCTCACGGCCGCCGGGGACGCCCGGGTCGTCTCGGTCAGCTCCAGCATGCACCTGTCGTCGCCGGTCGTCCTCGACGACCTCCACTTCGCCTTCCGGCCGTACGACCCGATGCTCGCCTACGGCCAGTCGAAGACCGCCAACATCCTCTTCGCCGTCGGCGCTGCCGCCCGCTGGGCCGACGACGGGATCAGCGTCAACGCGGCCTCTCCGGGCACCGCCATGACGAACCTCTTCCGCAACGTGCCGCGGTCGCAGGGCATGGGCGAGATGCTCAAGGGCGTCAAGGATCTGATCAAGACGGCGGCGCAGGGCGCGGCAGGTTTGCGCCGTCCGGCGGACAACTTCTCGGGGTGTGTGCTCACCAGGTCACGGGAAGTTCGGTGACACCACCGGTGAGGGTGGTGCGCACCTCCAACTCGTCGAGTGCCTTGGCGAGCCGTAGACCGGGCAGGCGGCGGGCCAGGGTGGCGAACACCGTGCGCAGCTCGACACGGGCCAGGTTCGAGCCGATGCAGAAGTGCGCGCCGTGGCCGAATCCGAGGTGGCCGCGTTCCGGGCGGGCGGGGTTGAAGGTTTCGGCGTCGGTGTAGACGGATGCGTCGCGGTTGGCGGAGTTGACCGAAAGGATCAGGGCGTCGCCGCGGTGGATGGTGACGCCGGAGACGTCGAGGTCGGTGTGGGCGTAGCGCAGCAGACCGAGGTCACCGGGCGCGCCCATGCGCATGATCTCCTCGACGGTGGCGTTGACCCGGCCGGCGGGCTCGGCGGTCAGCGTCTGCCACTGCTCCCGGCGGGTGAGCAGGAAGAGCGTGCCCAGGCCGATGCGGTTGACCGTGGTCTCGTGCCCGGCGAACAGCAGCCCGACACAGAACCGGACCATGTCGGCGTACTCGAAGTCCGGGTCGGCGCTCTGGGCACGGACGAGGTCGGAGATCACGTCCTCGCCCGGCTGCGCGCGTTTGGTCTCGGCGAGAGCGGCCATGTAGTGGCCGAACTCGTTTCGTGCCCGGTGGGCGTCCTCGCCGATGGCGTAGTTGGCCATGCGCTCCGACAAGGAAGAGAAGTAAGCGTGGTCGCTCTCGGGCACGCCGAGCAGTCGGCAGATGACCGCGACCGGCAGCGGGAAGGCCAGCCCGGCGTGCAGGTCGACGACGCCGTCGGGTGCGTCGGCGTGCTCGACGAGCAGTTGGTCGATACAGCCGTCGGTCAGTTCCTGCACGTAATCGGAGAGCATCCGCATCCGCTTGGCCGAGAAAGCCGGGGTCAGCAGCCGACGTATCCGCGTGTGGTCGGCCGCCTCGGTTTCGTAGCTGCCCGTAGGTCCGTCCTGTACCGCGGCGGGCGTCACGCGTGACGCCCGCTCGGGCTCGGGATGGGAGCGGCCGAGCCGCTTGTCGCCGAGCAGGTCACGAACCTCCTCGAAGCGTGTGACAAGCCAGACGGGATCTCCGGTCGGTGCGGAGACCAGCGTGATCGGCGCCTGACGGCGCAGCACCTCGTACAGAGGTGCGAGATCGAGGATGTTCGGTCGCGGGAAAGGTAACTGCGGACGTTCGGCGGCAACACTCATGGCTCTCCTTTGGTGATCTTTCCGGTAACTCGATCGGCAGTCGGTGCCCATACGTTCCTGGGGTCGCTCGGACGGTGCCGCAGGCGTGCTTGAGATCGTCCGACGGAGGACTTCACGGGGAAGGTCGCGTATCCCGCCGCAGACGGCACCGCCGGTGAACGACCCACAGCGCGGGCGCCAGCGCCTCGGCATCTCCCGCCACGCGGCGAGCACATCGCGCGGGCGGGCGACGTCGCCTTTCGAACGCACGCAGCAATGCGGACCGCGACGGCTCCTTGCTCACACAGCCCCGCTGCTCGCCGGCACGGCAGCCGCCACCGTTTGCGAGCGAGATAGCTTCTTGCCTCCCCACCGCAGCAGTCGGCGGCGCACCTGTGCGATGCACCTGTTGCCGGGCACGAAGATGTGTCCTTTGATGCGTGCCGCGAGCTGCTGCCTGCGCACGAACGGACGCAGTTCCCGCTCCCATTCGGCGAGCGCCTCGGTGAGGTCGCCGGGGTGCTTCTCGATCATCCGCCCCAGCATGTCGGCGCCGAGGAGACCCACTGCGGCGCCCTGGCCCGAGTACAGGGAGATGCACCATGCGGCGTCGCCCAGCAGCACGACCCGACGGGTGTGCCACGAGGCCATCTTGACCTGGTGTACCGAGTCGAAGAGCAGGTCCGGGGCCTGGTCCAGCTGTTCCAGGGCGTGCCGGATCGGCTCCGCGTGCGCCACATCCGCGTACCGGTCACGCAGTACCTCGCGCGGCGGGCGGGTGAACTGACCGTCCTCGTCCTTGGTGCGATAGGTGAACAGGGCCGTCGGCGCTCTGTCCTCGAGCCCGAAAACCCACAGGGACCGTCCGGGCTCGGCCAGGAGCACGCCGTCGCGAGGGGCGAAGTGAGGCACCTGCTCCTGGAGCTGGAAGGCGCAGATGATGGCGTTCATCGGCTTCATGAACCGCTTGTGCTCGCCGAAGACCAGGGACCGGACCGTCGAGCGGAGCCCGTCCGCACCGACGACGAGGTCGAAGCGCTCTTCGGACAGGCTGTCGGTGGCGATGTCGCGCAACCGGACAGTGACACCGTCCGCACGCTCGTCGATCCTGGCCGGACTCACGCCGAACCTGACCGGGATGCCGTCCAGGCGACCCCACAGGGCTTCCTCGACGTCACCGCGCAGTACGGCGTCCGGACGGTCCCGGTGCTCAACAATGCCGAAGCCGCGCGTGCGGTTGCCGTACGAGTCGACTTCCCACGTACGCGCCGGGGCCGGGTGCGGGTGTGGATGTGCTCGTAAAGGCCCATGCTCTTGGCGGCGTTCCTGCCGCCCGGGTACAGCCCGATGAAATAGCCGCCGGTCCGACGCTGCGGTGACCGCTCCACGATCACCGGTTGCCAGCCTGCCTGTCGCAGCCGGATGGCGGCCGCCATGCCCGAGATTCCCGCGCCGACGACCAGCGCTCGGCCTGTGGTGCCTGAGGTGGGGGGTGTCATCAAGCATCTCCTTTTATGACGTCGCGCCATAAACAATACGACGCTGCGTCGCAAACATTACGACGACGCGTCGCAAAAAGAGCGTGAAGGGATCTCGACGATCAGACACATCGGACGAATCGCTCGGGGCAGAGGAGTCGGATCAGGCCCGAACGACGCGCAGAACCACGGCCTTCACCTCACGCGCGACATGCGCCAAGGACCGGTCACCGCGGCTGAGAGCCCGTACCGCGGCCTCCGCCGCACCCGCCATCATCGCGACCGTCAACGCGACATCGCCGCACGGCCGGAACTCACCCGTCGCGATGCCACGACGCACGATGCCCTCAAGGCGGGAGTCCAGACGCGGTACCTCAGCCCCGCCGGGCACGGCGTCCAACGAACCCTGCAGAGCCTGCAGGACCAGCAGCCGCGGAGCCCCGCCGGAGAAGTCCGCCAGCAGGCGGTCGATGACGGCGAGCAACTGTTCCTCAGCGCTGATGCCCGCCTCCGCCTGCGCGTCGAGATCCGCCATCACGGCGAGCATGGCCCGCCTCACAGTGGCGACGAGCAACGCCTGCTTGTCTTTCGCATAGTTGTAGACCGTGTTGCGGGCGATACCCGCCCGCTCAGCGACACCTGCGAGAGTCAGCTCGGCGAACTCCTCTTCCTCCAGTGCCGCTTCGAACGCATCGAGCAAGCGGGTCATCGTCTGGTCCCGGTGCTCGGCAACGCTGGCCGCAGTGATCCGGGGCATCGTCAGCAGTCCCTCAACGACGCTGGCAGAGCCCACGGCGCGGCACTGTCACACGTCACGGAACGGGATTCGGCCATATATCCATTGTCGCAGACAGCCGACCCCGCACGGCCCGCAGTCACCGACCCTGCCTGCGTGATCACCCCGTGGCCGGCATCGCGCCCTCCTCGATCAACAACAAGCCGCCCGCTGCCTGCCCCTTACTCGTCGCGATCATGCCCCGCACACGAAGAAGCCCCTGCTCATCGAACAGGGACTCCCTTCGCCACAACGCCCTGAGTCACGGGATGCGCTCCTGCGGTTCCGCGGAACCTTCTGCGCCCGGCGAGAACCCGACCAGACCGGTCGGACGACTGCTCACTCCATGATCATCTCAGGGCGCCAGCCGACCGGGGGTTGCTCGTCAGGGCGCGGAGCACCGAGTCCAGAGTCGGAGCCGCAGTAGTCGCGGACATCACATACAGGCCGGCGGACTCGGCAAGAAACACGGCTTCTCTGATGAGACCGTCTGGCTTGTGGGTGTAGAGCCGCAAGGTGTCGCCGTGCTGCTCGACCCTGACAACTGCGGGCACCAAACGAGCCGCCTCGGCGACGGCGTCGGCATTCCCGCTGAGTTGGATCGTCACGACCGCTTGGGCCTGACTCCGAGCGCAGGATCTCGGGCGAACCGTCGGCCGTGACCTTGCCCCGGTTCAGCACTCCGATCCGGCCGCACAGCGTCTGCGCCTCTTCCAGGTAGTGCGTGGTGAGCACGATGTGAGCCTGCCCAACGGCCGCGACGTCGGATGGTGTGTCGTCGGCCTGCCGGAGTGCGGGCCGCACTCCGGCAGGCCGACGCTGTCCTCCCTCGGTTCAGCCGGTCACGCGGAAGGTGGCATCGGCACGTTCCGTGGCGGTGGTGACCGGGTCGAGCCTCAGCTGGAACCCGTAGTGACGGATGTACCGGCCGGGATAGTTGTACGACTGGAACGACGACCAGGACGTGTCGGCGAGCCCCGTTACCTGGCGGAAGGTGGCGTCCGCCGCGAACTGAGCGGTGCCGTCGTTGTAGGCGAGCTGGAAGTCGAATCCGGAGTGCCGCAGGAAGTACCCGGGGTAGTTCACCGACTCGAAGGAGACGGTGCCGGAGCCCACCAGGCCGGTCCTGACCCTGAACTGGGCGTCCTCGGCGGGGCTGACGTTCGGGTCGATGCGCACGTCGAAGCCGGTGTGCCGGACGTAGCGGTCCTGGAAGTTGTAGGACTGGAGCCGGCTGACCGCGGTGTCGGGCCAGCGCGCGAGCACGCGACTGTCCTCGGCGGCCGTCAGGGTAAGGATCGACCCGTGCCGCTTGGTCGTCCCGCCCAGGTCGTAGCTTCCGGACGCCGGGAGCCGGTAGCCGGCGGGGGCGGAAGGGTCGGTCGTCAGGACCGGCATGTATCCGCCGCCGGTGGAGTACTGGTCGAGGTACAGGGACCACTCGTTGCGGTCGCGGAACTTCATCCACATCGGGCCCTCGACCTGCGAGCCGGTCAGGCCGATGCCGGAGAGGTTGCCGAGACTGGTCCAGGTGCCGAGGATCGAGTCGCTGCCCTCGATCGTGATCTGGCCGTCACCGGAGGCCCGCACGTAGCGGTAGTCGCCGACACCGGACGGCACTTCGACGATCTGGGTGTCGATGATGTTCTGGGTGCCGGGGCGGTCGATGTAGAGCTGCGGGGTGGTGGTCGTGCGGAAGTCGCCGGTGCGGGCGTAGTAGATGCGGTGCTTCAGAACGCCGTTCAGGGTCGCGTTCGTCGCCCAGTACAGGACGTAGTCGCCCGTCTCCGGGTCCCAGATAGCCTCCGGGGCCCACGCGTTGCGTCCGTCGGGGATCGCACCGGCGACGTTCAGCAGCCACGGCTGCGACCAGGTGACCAGGTCCCGCGACTCCCACACCACGAGCTTGCGGCTGCCGTTGTACACAGCGGCGTCCCACGACTGCCCGCAGCCGATGCACAGATCGGTCGCGATGATCCAGTACCGGTCACCGTCCGGAGAGCGCACCAGGGAGGGGTCGCGCACGCCGCGCGTACCCACCGTGGAACGCAGGGCCATCCCGCCGCCGTTGAGATCCGTCCAGTTCAGGCCGTCCGTGCTGTGCGAGAAGTAGATCTGCTGGCCGGTCGCCCCCTCCCCGATGAAGTGCGTCATCAGATAGCCCGGGTCGGCTGCGGCGGCCCGCTGCGGTGCGGTCAGGACCTGGCCGGTGAAGAGGAGGCAGGCGGCGATCCATATCGCCGTCAGCCGGGAGAGAAGCGCGGACATGTGCGTTTCCTGTCTATCTGCGGGTCCCACGAGTGATTGAGGGTGGAGCTGCCGGCGGAGGGGCTCTCACGGTTCTCCCAATTCCCGCTCGACACACACCCGTTGTTCGACTTTTCGGACAATGTCCGTAAGGTCGGACAGACGTTAGGGGTGTGGCGTTCGGTGCGTCAATACCTCCGACATGCCAGAGAGAACCGTGTGACCGAACCAGTCCTCGCCGTCAGCCCCGGCGTGGTTCGCGCACCACCGCGATCTCCCCCGGCGCCAGCGTCACCGAACCGGGCGCGGGTTTGCCCGTCAGGAGTTCGACCGCGTCCTCGGCGACGGTCACCTCCGCGCCGTTTCCCGCGTGGTCGATCAGGAAGAGATAGTCCGCGTCCGGAGACCGGCGGAGCACCACCTCCACCCCCTCCGGTGCCGTGCGCACCGCCGCCACGCCCGCCTCGGTACGAATCCTGGTCAGCAGGGACGCGAGGGTGGCCGGGTCCGGGTTCGTGGCCACGTACCAGGCCACGCCGTCGCCGTGCGTGTGCCGTGTGACGGCCGGTACGCCCGTCAGCGGCCCCTCGGTGTACGAGACCACCGCCTCCGCGCCCTCCAGCCTCACCCGCTCCGACCACAGCGCCCCCGTAGCGCCCCCGCTCAACGCCACCGACTCCTCGGGCTGCAACGGGAAGAGCTCGTCCGACCGCACGCCCAGCGCTTCCCGGAAGGCGCCCGGGTAACCCCCCAGCCGCACATGGCAGTTCTCGTCCACGGCCCCGCTGTGGAAGCCCACCGCCAGGCTGCCGCCCCGCTCCGCGAAACCGACGAGGTTGGCCGCTCCCCCGTCGCCGACCAGGTACAGGCTCGGCACCAGGACCAGGCGGTACGACGACAGGTCCGCGTCCGGGCGCACGAAGTCCACCGCCACGCCCGACCGCCACAACGGCTCGTACCAGGAACGGACCTGGTCCTCGAAACGGAGTGCGGAGCTGGGCTGGGCAGGCAGTTCCATGGCCCAGCGGGCGTTCCAGTCCCAGACCATGGCCACCTCGGCCGTGCCGGCACTCCCCCGCACCTCCGCCAGCGCCTTGAGATCGGCTCCCAGCCGGACCACGTCACGCCAGATCTGACTGTCGGTTCCCGCGTGCGGGACCATCGCCGAGTGCCACTGCTCGGCTCCCGCCCTCGACTGCCGCCACTGGAAGAAGGCGATGCCGTCCGCGCCGTGGGCCACGTGCGCCAAGGCGTTGCGACGCAACTCGCCCGGCTTCTTCGCCCGGTTGACGTGCTGCCAGTTCAGTGCCCCGGTGGAGTGCTCCATCAGGAACCAGGGGCCGCCCGCCAGGGAGCGCATCAGATCGCCGCTGAGCGCGAGATCGATCTCGGGCTCGGGATCGTCCGACATGAGGTAGTGGTCATTGGCCACCACGTCCAGCTCCGGCGCCCAGCGCCAGTAGTCCAGCGGGTCGGCGCCCCGCATCACGATGAAGTTGGTCGTCACGGGGGTGCGCGGGGCCAGCGCCCGCAGGACGTCCCGCTCCGCCTTGTACAGCGACAGCAGTTCGTCCGAGCAGAAGCGGCGCCAGTCCAGCAGGTGGGTCGGGTTGGGGCCGGCGCCGCTCGCGCGCGGGGGCAGGATCTCGTCCCAGTCGTAGTACCACTGGCTCCAGAAGGTGGTGCCCCAGGCGTGGTTCAGCGCCTCCAGATCGCTGTCGTACTTGTCCCTGAGCCAGCGGCGGAACGCCTTCGCGCTGGTGTCGCAGTAGCAGGCCCTGTTGTGGCAGCCGTACTCGTTGTGGACGTGCCACAGGGCCACCGCCGGATGATCCGCGTACCGCTCCGCCAGCCTGCCCGTGATGCGCGAGGCGGCCAGACGGTAGGCGGAGCTCGACGGACAGAAGGTCTGCCGGCTCCCGTACGACAGCCGGCGGCCGTCGGCGTCGACCGGCAGCGCCTCCGGGTGCGCGCGGGAGAACCACGCCGGCGGGGCCGCGGTCGGGGTGGCGAGGTCGGCGGCGATGCCGTTCTCGTGGAGGAGGTCCAGGATCTTGTCCATGCGCGAGAAGTCGTACACGCCCTCGGAGGGTTCCAGCAGGGCCCAGGAGAAGATGCCGACGCTGACGATGTTCACGCCGGCCTCGCGCATCAGGCGCATGTCCTCGGCCCAGACCTCCTCGGGCCACTGCTCGGGGTTGTAGTCGCCTCCGTAGGCGATGCCGGGGACGGAGAGTTCGGGTTTCGCGGTCACTGAAGTCCCTTGTGTCTCACTTGAGTCCGGACGTGGCGGTGCCGGCGATGAAGCCGCGCTGGAGGATCAGGAAGAGGATCAGGACGGGCACGATGTACATCACGGCGCCCGCCGCGACGAGCGTGTAGAGCCCGGTTCCGTGTTCGTTGACATAGCCGGTCGCGATCTTGACCGCGAGGGTGGTGCGGTCGTCGTCCAGCAACAGGGCGGGCGCCACGTAGTCGCCCCAGCTCCAGCTGAAGGAGAGGATCAGGCTGGTGGCGATGACCGGCCAGGACTGCGGGAGGAAGATCCGCCAGAAGACGCGGATCTGACCGCAACCGTCGACGATCGCCGCCTCCTCCAGTTCCTTGGGCATGTTGGTGAAGAACTGCCGGAACAGGAAGACCAGGTACGGGGCTCCGCACAGCCCCCACAGCACCCACGGGATGTAGGTGTTGACCAGGTGCGCCTTGACGAACAGCAGATAGGTCGGGATGAGGGTGATGATCGTCGGCATCATCATGGTCGACAGCAGGAGGCCGAAGACGATCCGCTTGCCCGGTGCGTCGAGACGGGCGAAGCCGTAGCCGGCCCAGGCGGAGGCGAGCGTGATCAGGACCGAGTAGAGGGCGGCGATGGTCAGCGAGTTGCGGGCGTAGCCGAGGTAGTCGAAGAAGGTCAGCGCCTGGGAGAAGTTCTCCGTTGTCAGGTGGTGCGGCCACCAGTGGATGGGCACGGCGCGCAGTTCGGAGGGGGCCTTGAGCGCGGTGATCACGAGCCAGCCGAAGGGACTCAGGAACAGCACGAGGACCGCGACCAGCAGCATGTAGACGACTTTGCGTCGGGCCAGGACCATCACTTGCCTCCGAGGGTGCGGGACTTGGCCTTTTTCTCTTCGGGGTCCACGGAGTAGAAGACCGCGCCCTTGCTGAGCCGGAAGACGAGCAGGGTGACGGCCATGATGAAGAGGAAGAGCACCCACAGCAGGGCGGAGGCGTAGCCGTAGCGGCTGTTGGCGAAGTACTGGGTGAAGACGTTGATCATGATGAGGTTGTTGCTCTCCGGTACGGCCGACACGCCCTGAGGGGTGGGGTCGAGGGAGATGAGCAGCGGGGCGAAGGTCTGCAGCGTGGCGATGATGCCGGTGACCACCTGGAAGAACAGCACGGGGGAGAGCAGCGGCAGGGTGATCCGGGTGAAGGACTGCCACTGGCTCGCGCCGTCCACCAGCGCCGCGTCGTGCAGTTCCCTGGGAATGTCCTGGAGCCCCGCCAGCGAGATGATCATGACGTTCCCGGTGCCCCACAGCGTCAGCATGATCAGCACGTAGCGGGCGTACGGATCCGCCAGCCACGTCACCCCGTTGACGCCGAACATGTCCAGCAGGCCGTTGGCGGAGCCGGAGTCACGGTCGAAGATCAGCTTGAAGGTGAGGGCGGCACCGACCGGCGGCACCACGGCGGGCAGGTAGATCAGCGTCCGGAACAGGCCGCGCGCCCGGATGGGCTGGTTGACCAGCACCGCGAGGAAGAGCCCCGCGATGATCGTCAGCGGCACGGTGACGGCGGTGAACAGGCCGGTGCGGGCCAGGGAGGCAAGGGTGTCCTGGTCGGTGAAGACCTCCCGGTAGTTGTCCAGTCCCACGAAGCGGGGGTGGGAGGACAGGCCGTCGGAGTTGGTGAAGCTGAGCCACAGCGCGTAACCCAGGGGGTAGGCCGTCAGCGCCAGGAACCCCAGCAGCCAGGGGCCGGTGAACACGTAGAACGCCCCGGCCCGGCGCATCCGCCGCGAGCGGAGCCCGGGCGCCCGGCGGGGGCCCGACGGGACCCGTGGCGGGGGTGCCGCGGCAGGCGCACCCCGGTCGGTCAGCTGATCGGTGCTCACCGCACCAGCTCCTTGCCCCGCGCGAGCTGTTCGTTCATACGGGAGCTGAGCGCGTCCGCCACCTTGCCGACCGATGTGTCGGACTTGATCGCGTCCGGCAGGACCTTGCTGAGGATCCCGTTGAGGGCGTCCATCTGCGCGTACGGGCTGACGGGCAGCACCGTGAAGTACGGCGACTCCTTCATCTGGGCCGCGTACGCCTGCTTCTGCATCGCTGTCTTCTGCGGCATCTTCGAGCGCAGCGAGTTCAGCGGGGGCATGCCCCAGCCGGCCGCCGCCCGCTCCCTGGCGGGTCCGCCGCCGAAGTGCAGCTCGAAGAGCTTCCAGGCTTCCTCCTTGTTCTTGGCGTCCTTCGGGATCCAGAAACCGGTGCCGCTGAAGATGGGGCTGACGCGGTGGCTGCCCAGCTGTGGCGCGGGCGCGAACCGCGAGACCTCGGACAGTTTGGCGTCGCCGGCGATGACCGAGCCGAACCAGAAGCCGCTGCAGCTCATCGCCATCCGGCCGGCCTGGTAGGTCGGCCCGTCCCAGCCGTCCGGGTTGGGGTTGACCAGGCTCGGGCCGATGTCGGCCTTCGCGTAGTCCATGTACCACTGAAGGGCCTTGCGTGCCTCCGGCGAGGAGAAGTCCACGGTGGCGGTGTCGTCGGCGAACAGGCTCCCGCCGGCCGACGCCGTCATCCACATCAGCTGGGACATGACGCCCATGCCGTTGGCGCTCAGGCCATAGACCTTCACCTTGCCGAGCCGGCGGGCGGTCAGCCGCTTGCCGAGGTCCAGCCACTCGTCCATGGACAGGGGCTCGGTCTCGCTGGGCAGTTCGAGTCCGGCCTCCTCGAACATGTCGGCGCGGTACCAGAACATGCAGTCCTGCGAGTAGTCCCTGGCGAGGCCGTAGCGGGGGCCGGCTCCCTGCTTGTTCCCGTCGTAGCGCCACACGTCGTTGGCCGGGGCAATGTCCGAGGGCCTGAGCAGCTCGCTCTTGGCGAAGTACGGGTCCAGATCCGTCATCAGTCCCCGCGCCGCGAAGTAGGGCGTGTCCGTCGCGCCGACGCCGCGCACCATGTCGGGGGGCGTCTTCGCGGAGAGCAGGGCGTTGAGCTTGGTGACGTCATAGGTGATGACCCGGATGGTGACGCCCAGTGTCTTCTCAAGGCTCTTCTTGGTCTTCGCGTCCCACTCCTCGCCGACCGTCATGACGGTGATCGTCTTCCCGCCGCCTCCCGATCCGTTTCCGGAGTCGACGGAGGCGGCGCAACCGGACAGGGTGGCGGCAGCAGCACCGGCGGAGGCCGTGAGGAAGCGGCGCCGGCCGAGGGAGCCTCTGGGCGAAACGGGCATGGCTGTGGGCCTTTCGGGCGATGTGGGCACAGGGATGCGCACAAGGTGGGCGCCGCTCGCGCAGGAGGGCACCGAGCAAAGGAAGAGGGAGAAGAGGGGGAGGCCAGGAAGTAGCGCCGTTCGGCGCCTCGTCACGGCGGACGACGCGGGCAACCGGACTCGTCGGCAGGTATGTGCCGGGCGCGCACGGTCCCGTTCCTCGGCCGTAGGCGTCACACCCCAGAACGCCGACCGCGGAAACCGGTTCCGGAAGACTTCGGCGAACGGTAGGACTGGCCGCCGAACGGTGTCAAGAGGGCGGAATGCCCTCATGAGAAGAGTAAGTTCCTGGCGCCGGGCCTGCCGACGGAAACCTTGACGCAACCCTCTTGACTCTTCCGTCCACCGAGTGGCAGCTTTTTTGTACCGCTACAAGAAAACGGTTGTTACGCCCTCATGTCCGCATGCCCGCCTCAAACGAGGTGGTGGCAAACGGAACCGCCGCGCCACCCTTGCCGGCTTTCCCTCGACACCCCCGCACCCACCTCCGCACCACCCAACCCACCCCGCAGGAGTTCCTCCGTGACCGATGCCACCGCGGTGATCAACCTCGACCTCGAGGGCCCGACGATCAGCCGCCATCTCTACGGCCACTTCGCCGAACACCTCGGCCGCTGCGTCTACGGCGGCTTCTGGGTCGGGGAGGACTCGCCGATCCCCAACGAAGGAGGCATCAGGCTCGACGTCGTCGAGGCCCTGCGCGCCCTGAACATCCCCAACCTGCGCTGGCCGGGCGGCTGTTTCGCCGACGAGTACCACTGGAAGGACGGCATCGGCCCCCGGGAGCAGCGGCCGAGCATGGTCAATACACACTGGGGCGACGTCGAGGAGAACAACCACTTCGGCACCCACGAGTTCATGGCCCTGTGCGAACTCCTCGGTGCGGAGCCCTACATCAGCGGCAACGTCGGCTCCGGCACCGTGCAGGAGATGAGCGAGTGGGTGGAGTACCTGACCCGTGACGGCGACAGTCCGATGGTGCGGCTGCGCAGGGCCAACGGCCGCGAGGAGCCGTGGCGGGTGACGTACTGGGGCATCGGCAACGAGACCTGGGGCTGCGGCGGCAACATGCGCGCCGAGTACTCCGCCGACCTGGCCCGCCAGTACGCCACGTACTGCCGCGACCACGGCGACAACAAGCTCTACCGCATCGCCTCCGGCGCCTCGGACGACGACTACAAGTGGACCGAGACGCTGATGCAGCAGATCAGCTGCTTCGGCTGCGAGGCCACCCCGAAGAACTTCTTCCAGGGCCTGTCCGTGCACTACTACACGATGGCCGGCCCCTGGGAGACGAAGGGCAGCGCGACCGACTTCGACACCGACGACTACTACCGGACGATGGTCAAGGCCCGGAAGATCGACCGCATCCTCACCGGTCACTCGACGGTCATGGACGTCTACGACCCCGGCCGCACCGTCGGCCTGGTGCTGGACGAGTGGGGCACCTGGTGGGACGTCGAGCCGGGCACCAACCCGGGTTTCCTGTTCCAGCAGAACACCCTGCGGGACGCGCTGGTCGCGAGCGTCCACCTCGACATCTTCCACAAGCACGCGGCCAGGCTGCACATGGCCAACATCGCCCAGACCGTCAACGTCCTCCAGGCGATGATCCTCACCGACGGCGACGCGCTGGTGCTCACCCCGACCTACCACGTCTTCGAGATGAACAAGGGCCACCAGGACGCCACTTCACTCGCCGTGCACCTGCGCGGCGAGGACGCCGAGACGGACCTGCTGTCCGCCTCCGCGAGCGTCAAGGACGGGGCGGTACTGATCTCGCTGTCCAACCTGCACGCCGAGGAGCCGGCCGAGCTGACCCTCGACCTGCGCGGCCGCGCGGTCGGCGAGCCGGTCGCCCGCATCCTCACCGCCGACCGGATCCAGGACCACAACACCCCCGAGGCGCCGCACACGGTCGGCCCCCGCCCCTTCGACGATCTCAAGACCACCGACCGGGGCCTCACGCTCACGCTGCCGCCCCACTCGTTCGTCACGGTCCGCGCGCCGCTCACCTGACGAACCGTCATCCCTCTTCCCGCAGCCGCACTTCACCCTGACAGGAGCCGTACATGAGCACGCCCCTGACCCGTCGCAGAACCCTCCAGGCCGCCGGAGCCGCCGCCCTCGCCACCGGCCTGGCCAACCTGACGGCGACCTCGGCCCGAGCCGACGAGGACAACGCCGCGCCGAAACTGGTCACCTACCCCCGCCCCTCGGGCGTGGCGACCACCGCCAGCTTCAAGGTCCGGGTACGCACGGCCCCCGACGGCGAGTGGCAGAGCCTCGACATCTACCAGCCACGGTGCAGGGAGATCAACGCCACCACCGGCTCCGGCAAGGTCTACGACTCCTCGCTGGCGTACTTCGACTTCTGCGGCTCGGTCGAGCTGGAGGTCACCTACCTCAAGGGCGGCACCACCAAGGCCCGGGTACGCCCGGACTCGTACGGCATCACGCCCGAACTCCTCGGCGACACCCTGCGGTTCACCCTCGACGAGCCGAAGGACGTCGTCGTCCAGATCAACGACGACGTCTTCGACTGCCTGCACGTCGTCACCAACCGCATCGACCCGAACCCGCCCTCGGCCGACGACCCGGACGTCATCTACTTCGGCCCCGGCGTGCACACCGTCACCGGCGACCTCCTCTCCGTCCCCAGCGGCAAGACCGTCTATCTGGCGGGCGGCGCCGTCCTCCAGGCGGGAATCGACGTCAAGGACGCCGAGAAGGTGACCGTCAAGGGCCACGGCGTGCTGATGCCGACGAGAACCGCCGGCGGCGTGAACATCGAGCGCAGCAAGAACGTGCGGGTGAAGGACATCATCATGCTCGGGGCGGGCCTGGGCTGCCGGGAAGCCCAGAACGTCCATGTCAAGAACGGCCGCGTGTTCACGTGGGGACAGTGGGGCGACGGCTTCCCCGTCTACTGCTCCACGGACATCACCTACGACGGCTGCTTCGCCCGCACCGCCGACGACAGCCATTCCATCTACGCCCACCGGGATCCCTACTACGGCGACACTCGCAACGTCACCATCAAGAACGCCACCCTGTGGGCGGACGTCGCCCACCCCATCAACGTCGGCACACACGGCAACTCCGACGACCCGGAGATGATCGAGAACCTGCTCATCCAGAACGTCGACATCCTCGACCACCGCGAGCCCCAGATGAACTACCAGGGCTGCATCTCGCTGAACGCCGGCGACTCCAACCTGATCAAGAACGTCCGGGTCGAGGACGTCCGGGTCGAGGATTTCCGCTGGGGACAGCTCCTCAACTTCAGGGTCATGTACAACACGAAGTACAACACCTCGGTCGGCCGCGGCATCGAGGACGTCTACATCAAGAACCTCACCTACACCGGCACCCACGCCAACCCGTCACTCTTCCTCGGCTACGACGCCGACCACCCCATCAAGAACGTCACCTTCGAGAACCTCGTGGTCAACGGCGTCGTCATCGCCGACACGATGCGCAAGCCCCGGTGGTACTACACAACCGACACCGTGCAGTGGTACGCCAACGAGCACGTGATCAACATGAAGTTCCTGACCACGGCCGAGGCAGCGGCGGCCGCCGCGTCATGACCAGCCCGCTCAACACCTTCGCTCCCGGGGAAGGCCGACGCCTCCCCCGGGCCGCGTTCCGCTCGGACGCCCCCCGGCTGGTCCTGGACGGCGACTGGAGGTTCCGGCTGTCGGCGTCGCCCGCCCAGGCACCCGAGGGCGTCGAGCGGCCGGACCTCGACGACTCCGGATGGGACCGACTGCCCGTCCCCGCCCACTGGCAGCTGTACGGCCACGGCAGCCCCGTCTACACCAACGTCGCCTACCCCTTCCCGCTCGATCCGCCGTACGTCCCGGACGACAACCCCACCGGGGACTACCGGCGCGCCTTCGGCCTCCCCGAGGAGTGGAACGGCCTGGGAGCGGTGCTGCGCTTCGACGGGGTGGACTCCTCCTTCACCGCCTGGCTCAACGGGCAGGAACTCGGCTGGTCCACCGGCAGCCGGCTGCCCACCGAGTTCGACGTCACCGGGATCGTCCGGCCGGGGCGCAACGTCCTCGCGGTCCGGGTCCACCAGTGGTCGCCCGGCAGCTATCTGGAGGACCAGGACATGTGGTGGCTGTCCGGGATCTTCCGGTCCGTCACCCTCCTCGGCCGTCCTGCGGGGGCGCTCGACGACTTCTTCGTCCACGCGGACTTCGACCACACCACCGACCGTGGCACCCTGCGCGTCGACACGTCCGTACCCGCCCGGCTGACCGTCGAGGAACTGGGCCTGCGGGACGTCCCCGCCGAGGGGCTTTACGACATCGGGGCCGTCGAGCCCTGGTCGGCCGAGGTCCCCCGGCTGTACGCCGGTGAGCTGCGTGCCGGCGGCGAGACCATCCCGCTGCGGATCGGCTTCCGTACCGTCTCCGTCGAGGGCGGGGTGTTCAAGGTCAACGGCCGGCCGGTGCTGCTGCGCGGGGTGAACCGGCACGAGTTCCACCCCGACCACGGGCGTGTCCTCGACGAGGCGACCATGCGCGAGGACATCGTGCTGATGAAGCGTCACAACATCAACGCGGTCCGCACCAGTCACTACCCGCCGGACAGCCGGTTCCTGGAGCTGTGCGACGAGCTGGGCCTGTGGGTCATGCTGGAGTGCGACCTGGAGACCCACGGTTTCTCCCTCGTCGGGGACTGGCGGGGCAACCCGAGCGACGACCCGCGCTGGCGGGAGGCGTATCTGGACCGCATACGGCGGACGGTCGAGCGGGACAAGAACCACCCCAGCATCGTCATGTGGTCGCTGGGCAACGAGGCAGGTGACGGCAGCAACCTCCAGGCCATGGCGGAGTGGGTCAAGCAGCGCGACCCGGACCGGCCGGTGCACTACGAGCAGGACTGGGGCGGCCGCTACAGCGACGTCTACAGCCGGATGTACACCTCGAACGAGGAGCTGGACGCCATCGGCCGCCGCGCGGAGGAGCCGCTCGACGACCCGGAGGCCGACGCACGGCGGCGTGCCATGCCGGCCGTCGTCGTCGAGTACGCCCACGCCATGGGCAACGGTCCCGGCGGACTCGTCGAGTACCAGGAGCTGTTCGAGAAGTACGAGCGCTGCATGGGCGGCTTCGTGTGGGAGTGGATCGACCACGGCCTGCGCGACGACGGCCACTTCGCCTATGGCGGCGACTTCGGGGAGGAACTGCACGACGGCAACTTCGTCTGCGACGGGATGGTGTTTCCCGACCGCACCCCCTCGCCCGGTCTGGCCGAGTACAAGAAGGTGATCGAGCCGGTCCGGATCACCGTGGCGCCGGACGGCATCGAGATCGCGAACCTCCACGACTTCCGGGACCTCTCCCATCTGGTCCTGCCCTGGTCCCTGGAGCGGGAGGGCGAGCAGACCTCCTCCGGGACCCTGCCCCTGCCCGCCCTCCCCCCGGGCACCCCTCCGGCCCGTCTGCCCTGCCCCACCGCGGACACCGCCGGTGTACTCACCGTGCGTGCCGTCCTCGCCAAGGACGAGCCCTGGGCACCGGCGGGCCACGAGATCGCCTGGGCCCAGCGGGTCCCCGAGCCGGTCCCGGTGCGCCGACCGACCCGCGCGTCCAGGCCGGACCCCGCCCTGTTCGACCCCCGCACCGGCCGCCTGACCCGGCTCGGGGACCTGCCCGTCACCGGCCCCCGACTCGACCTGTGGCGGGCGCCGACCGACAACGACCGCCTCGGCCACGCCCCTGTGGCGGACACCTGGCGGCGCACCGGCCTGGACCGCCTGCACCATCGCCTGCTCGGCATCGACACCGAGTCCGACGCGGTGGTCGTACGCACCCGGGTCGCCCCCGCCGCCACCGACCTCGGTATGTACGCCACCTACCGCTGGCAGGCCACCGACGAGGGCCTCCGCCTCACCGCCGAGATCGAGCCGGACGGCGACTGGCAGGACGTCCCCGTGCCCCGGCTCGGCCTGCGGCTCGCCCTCCCCGCCTGGATCGACCACGTGACCTGGTACGGGCTGGGGCCGGACGAGGCCTATCCCGACAGCCGTCTCGCCGCACGCCTCGGCCGTCACAGCGCCACCGTCGACGCCCTCCAGACGCCGTACGTCTTCCCCCAGGAGAACGGCAGCCGGGCCGACGTCCGCTGGGCGGAGCTCACCGGCCCGTACGGCGGGCTGCGCGTCACCGGTGAACCCACCTTCCACCTGACCGCCCGGCGCTGGACCAGCGAGGACCTGGACACGGCCCGGCACACCGACGAACTCCGCCCCGGAGACGCCGTTCACGTGAACATCGACCTCGCCCAGCACGGACTGGGGTCCGCCGCGTGCGGCCCCCGCGTCCTGCCGCCGTACCGGCTGACCGCCCGGTCCGCCGCCCTCACCGTCACCTTCTCGGAGACCTCCGGCAGGTGATCGCCGAGCAGCAGGAGGTTCGCCCGCCACGAGTCGTCCGCGACGGGCGGACACCCCCCACGACAGCCCCTGCCTTCGGCACAGCAGTTCGACCACGTCGGTCTCGCGCCCGATCAGAGCCGTTCGGGCCCGTTCGATTGGAGTCGTACATCCCTATGAGCCGCAACGACCTCCCCCCACTCACCCCGGGCACACCCCACCCCCGTCCCACCGGCCCAAGCCGCCGCGGCGTCCTGCGCCTCGGCGGCGGTCTGGCCCTGGCCGGAGCGCTCGGCGCCGCCGCCGCACGGCCCGTCGCCGCCGCGCCGACCGTCTGGAACCACCCCGGGGGCATACACCACCCCGGTGACATCAACCGCGCCAAGGTCAAGGTGGCCGCATACGCCGAGCCCTGGTACTCGGGCTGGCAGCGGCTGACCGCCAACGCCCACTCGGCGTCGACCTGGACGGCCAACCCCCAGTCCGTCGTCTACCGCGGCACCGGAACCTCCAACAACTACACGATCCTCTACAACGACATCGCCGCCGCCTACCAGAACACCCTGCGCTGGCTGATCACCGGCGACACCGCCCACGCCGACTGCGCCGCAGCCATCTGCAACGCCTGGTCGAGCACCCTGACCACGATCACGGGCAGCACCGACGGGATCCTGGTCGCCGGCCTCCAGGGCTGGCAGTTCGCCAACGTGGGCGAACTACTGCGCGACTACAGCGGATTCGACCTCGAAGCCTTCCAGCAGATGATGCTGAACGTCTTCTACCCCATCAACCACGGCTTCCTGCGGGACCACAACTTCACCTGCATCACGCACTACTGGGCCAACTGGGACCTGTGCAACATCGCGTCGATCATGGCCACCGCCATCCTCTGCGAGGACGGCGACAAGTTCGACGAGGCCGTCACCTACTTCCAGAGCGGCGCGGGCAACGGCGCCATCGGGCACGCCATCCCGTACCTCTACACCGACGACGACGGCTACGCGCTCGGCCAGTGGCAGGAGTCCGGCCGCGACCAGCCCCACAGCGTCATGGGAATGGGCCAGATGGCAGTGATCTGCGAGATGGCCTACAACCAGGGCGTCGACCTGTACGGCTACGACAACAACAGATTCTTCAAGGCCGCCCAGTACGTCGCCAAGTACAACCTCGGCCTCGACGTGCCCTACACCACCTACAGCTGGGGCAGCGGCACCAACTGCGCCTCCAACGAGCAGACCGTCATCTCCTCCAGCGGCCGGGGTCACGTCCGCCCGGTGTGGGCGATGATCCACTACCACTACAACCGGATCAAGAAGCTCGACGACCCGTACATCTGGTCCATGTCCAACGACCTCGTCGGCATCGAGGGCGGAGGCGGCGACTACGGCTCCACCAGCGGCGGCTACGACCAGCTCGGCTTCGGTCAGCTGATGTACGCCAAGTAGGCCCGGGGCGGCCCCGTCTCCCGGGGCCGCCCTCCCATCCACCGACCACCCACGCGGGAGTCGCCGAGAGCTGGGCGATGTGAGGCATAGCATGCGCGTGGGGTTCGAGAACGCAGACCAGGGGCAGGCGTGGTAACGATCCAGGACGTGGCGAAGGCCGCCGGAGTGTCACCAATGACGGTGTCGAACGTCATCAACGACCATCCGAACGTCCGCAAGGCGACGCGGGAGAAGGTCCTGGAGGCCATGGCCCGCCTCGACTACCGGGTGAACGTCGCGGCCCGTAACCTGGCCAAGGGCCGTACGGGCACCATCGGTCTCGCCGTCCCCGAACTGAACAGCCCCTACTACAGCCTGCTGGCCGCCTCGATCATCACGGCGACCGAGCGGCGCGGCCTGCGGGTGAGCATCGAACAGACCGCGTCCCGGGAGAACGAACTGGACGCGCTGTCCCTGTCGCGCAACCGGCTGTACGACGGGCTCATCCTCTGCGCCGCGGGCATGGGGCAGGCCGACACCAAGCGGCTCCGGGTGGACCACCCGGTGGTCATCCTCGGCGACCGCATCTTCGGCGGCCCCGTGGACCATGTCGCCATGCCCAACCTCGAAGCGTCACGGGCGGCGACCCGGCACCTGATCGAGCGGGGCTGCCGGCGCATCGCGTTCCTGTGCGGAGCGACCGAGGAGATCGACACCTCCAGCCTCCGCCTCACCGGCTACCGGCAGGCTCTGACGGAGGCCGGACTGCCCTGGGACCCGGCCCTGATCCAGCAGGTGGACCGGCTCGGCATGCGCGAGGGCGCGCGTCGTGCCCGTGAGATGACGGAGAGCGGGCTCGACTTCGACGGCGTGTTCTGCATCACCGACTCTCTGGCCATGGGCGTGCTGCGGGGGCTGGCCGACGCGGGCGTACGAGCGCCCGACCAGGTGAAGGTGATCGGTTTCGACAACGTCTCGGAGAGCGATTTCTTCATCCCCTCCCTCTCCACGATCGACCCGGACCACGACGGCATGGCCGAGCGTGCGGTCGCCCTGCTGATCCGCCGCATCGAGCAGCAGGAGCCCACGACCGACCACGAGGAGTCCGTCGGCGAGTTCTCGCTGGTGATCCGCGAGTCCACGGGGGGCTGAACCCACCGCCGACCGCCCACCCCGACCCCCCACGGTGGCCCACCCCCGAAGCCGCCTCCCCCCTCACGCATCAGGGAGACCTCTGTGCACCCCATAGCCGCCGCGCCGCTCTTCCGTGACCCGATCCACGACGGTGCCGCGGACCCCGTCGCCGTCTTCAACCAGCAGACGGGCGAGTGGTGGCTCGTCTACACCAACCGCCGTACGACCGCCCCCGGCCCCGGTGTCTCCTGGGTCTACGGCACCGACCTGGGCGTGGCCTCGTCCGGGGACGGCGGCCGTACCTGGACCTACCGGGGCACCCTCCCCGGCCTGGACATCGAGTGGGGCCGGAACACGTTCTGGGCGCCGGAGATCATCTGGCACGGCGGGCTCTACCACATGTACGTCAGCTACATCCAGGGCATCCGCGACGACTGGAACGGCTCCGCGAGCATCCGCCACTACACCAGCCCCGACCTGCTGGACTGGACCCACCACGGCGCCTTGGACCTCGGCTCCGACCGTGTCATCGACGCGTGTGTCTTCCCGCTGCCGGGCGGCGGCTGGCGCATGTGGTTCAAGGACGAGACCTACGGCTCGCTCACCGCGGCCGCCGACAGCCCGGACCTCTACCGCTGGCGGCCCACTGGCCTCGCGGTCGGCCACCGCCCCCACGAGGGCCCGAACGTCTTCGAACTCGGCGGCCACTACTGGATGCTCGTCGACGAGTGGCGCGGTCAGGGAGTCCTGCGCTCGGCCGACCTCACCACCTGGGACCACCAGGGCCTGATCCTCGACAAGCCCGGCAGCCGCCCCGACGACGGCACCATCGGCCTCCACGCCGACGTGGTCGTCCAGGGCGACACCGCCTACATCTTCTACTTCACCCACCCGGGCCGCGTAGGCAGCGTCACCGATGACGACGGCTCCTACGCCAGCCGCCGCTCCTCCCTCCAGGTCGCCGCCGCGCGGGTCGTCGACGGAGTGCTGCGCTGCGACCGCGACGAGCCGGTGCGGCTCGATCTGTCCCGGGGGCGTTCCCCCTGCTGACACTCCGTGAAAGGCGCCTGCCTGAAGGCTCGGTGCGGCTCAGGTCCGGCTGGCGGTGCTGGGGCGGGCGGGGAAGAAGCCGGGGCGGGCCCCGCTGCCACTGAAGGTAATGATCCGTGCCTGCTCAATGACGTCTGGGGGCGGTGTCGCGTTCTCGACGACGATCGCCTGGCCAGGGAAAGCCAGGAAAGAGCGGTAGAAATGGTCGATCACGTTCGGGGGGATGCGGTCGGCGTCAAAGTCCGGCTCTTTGTACGTCACCAGGGGCGAGTCCAGGACGAGGAAGCCGAGGTGCGGGAGTCTGCGATCCAAGCAGTAGCGGGCCAGGGCAATCGAGAACGCGGCGTGCAGAAGTGCTCGCATACCCCGGCCGTGGGCCGCGCGCGTCGTTCCTCCGGCGCTGACGTCCCCGCTGTAAGGGTCATAGCCGGCACCATCCACGTCGGGGATGCGCCAGGAATCGAGGGTGCGTTGGAAGATGCCGTCGAACGACGACAATATCCTGCCCGCGATCAGGGATTCCCGCCGCTTGGAGGGCAAGGCTCCCTGGGCCACCAACTGAGAGCGGTGCTCTTCCAGTTCGTCGAGCCGTGCGCGCAGTTCCAGGTCGCGCTCGATACGCAGTCGCTCGGCGACGGTGTCCTGCAGTTCCTCGTTGAGAGGGGCTAGTCGCGCCTCGATCTGGGCCAGGGCGTTGTCCGCCTCGGCCGTCTCCGAGGTCAGGGCGGCGCGGCGTTCGACCAGTTCGTCACGCTGGCCTTCCAGTCCCTCGATGGTCAGTCGAAGATCCGCGAGAAGGGAGTGGGTCTTGGCGGACTCGACAAGCACGGCCTCATGCAGCTGCGTGGTCTCCTGATGACCGTGCTGGGCCTGCTGATGTTCAGGATCCGCCCCGCAGAAGACACAGCGACCGACCTGAAAGTAGCCCAGGAGATTGCCGGCCTCACTGACCATAACCAGACGTGCCAGGTCTGTCTCGTACTGCTGGCGCAGGATGTCGAATCGCCCCAGCAGGTCGAGCATCTCACCGATGCGCGCTTCCAACTCGGCATCCATCTCGGCAAGTTGTGCACGGGCAGCGACGGCGCGGGCTTGCTGTTCGGACTCGCGTGCGAGTGAGCGGGCCATGTCGTTGAGGGTTGCTTCCAACCGGGCCAGCTGATCTCGCAGTTCGTTGGGGGTCTGGTCGCGGGAGAGCTTGGCGTGCAGGTCCAGTGCCAGCGAGTCGATCAGGTTGATCTTGCCCCGCTGAACGCGTCGTTGAGCGGCGTTGGGGAGTTTGGTCGCCGGAGGCTCGTCCTCGCCGGTCAGCATCAGCTTCATGACCGAGCGAGCGGTGGTCCTGGCCGCCGTGCCGCGTGTGCGCTGCGAGGGAGGATTCGTATCGATCATGCGTGAGTCGGTGACCACGCTGAGGTGGGTCAGGTCGGCAAGTTTGAGCAGGTCGGTGTTGCCGCCCTCGTTGGTGCGGACATAGGTGTCGTCCAGTCCCAGCTTGCTGAGCAGGTAGTGCGAGATGTCACGGCGGCTGCGGATCCTGCGGGCCGAGACGACCGCGTCGGGGGTGGCGTGGACCAGCTCCCTCAGGTCGTCCTTGTGCACGTGAATGCTCTTGCCGCCGGGCTTACGGACCAGCGTGAGGGGGCTGCCGTCGGGGAGCAGAAGGCCGAGCAGGATCTGTCCGTATCCTTCGGCGCGCGGTATCGAGGGACGGACATGGCCGCCGAGCATGTAGTCGATGGAGTCGACGAGGAACGTCTTGCCCGTGTTGGAGGATCCATAAATCACCGTGAACACCGGGTCGAACTCCACCCTGGCCGTCGGCAGCCCCGCACCTGCGTACGTCAGATGAGTGAGAGTGAAATTAGCCATGGCCGACCCCCAGGTGCCGTGTGCCGGCGGTGAATTCGGCGTGCCAGCGGGCCGTGATGTCACGCGTGGCCGCTACGGCGTCCGTGGTCGAGGCGAACTGATCGACGGCCCACTGCGCACGCTGACGCAGCTCACCGACGTACGGGGCCTCCAGGATGCCGACGAAACCCGAGCCACGCTGGGTCACCTGGTAGACGAGCCCGTCGTCGGTCGCCTCCACCGTGGCCAGGCCGGCGCGCAGCAGGACCTCCAGCCCTTCCTGCATCAGCTGCCGTTTCAGGCCGAGTTCGCCCGGCAGGGCCGGCAGCCGGGGATGGAGGCTGGGCGGACCGTCGAACTGGCTGCTGTGCAGCATGGCGTGATCCAGGACAACCAGCCAGGACAGGTCCAGTGGGTGAGGATGGCTGCGTGCCAGCAGAACCAACGTCCGCATCCCCACTTCGATCGGGCTGTTGAGCGGATTCATCGGCGACCTCCTTTGCACCAGTGCAGCTTGTCGACGTTCGCCAGCTGGTGGCACATGCCCTGACGCTGGCTGTTGCGGAAGAGGTGCAACAGGGGCGACCCGGTGAGGTTCAGTTGCCCAGATGCCTTCAGTACCTGCTGGAGGCGGTCCCACCCCGACGGGTAGTCGATGGCCGCCACCTCGATCAGGTTCGTCCGCACGTCGTCCTGCAGCTCCTCGTAGGTGTCCCCCGCAATGCTCTCTCGTGCATACATGCGCAGGGCCTCCGCATCGAAGAACGCCACCCGCTGTCGCCCAAGATGCTCCCCCGAGTCCGGGTGTTCGAAAGCGTGCTCCACGGTCGCGATGTCCTCGCCGAACCTCTCCTGGTAGACGTCCAGGAGCTGCTGGAGGTAGCGCGCCTCATTGACCTGGGGCACGGGAGGGGGAATGAGCTTGCGGGGCTTGCCGGTGGGCGGCAGGTTGAAGCGGGAGGCAAACAGCGACGACTTGCTGTAGATCTCCAGGACCTCGTCCAGATTCACAGTCCAGAACATCGAGAAGTCTTCGCGCTCCGCCAACGCCCGTACGGCCGCCCGGGTCTGGGTGGACAGCGCGGTGACCGGCTTCGTCCGACCGCCCAGGTACGCGAGAAACCGGGCCTTCAACGCGGCCGGGGTCAGCACCAGGTCCTTGAGCCGGGGGTGGATCTTCGGTGCCACGAAGATGTACCTGGCCGGGAGCGTCCGGCTCGTCTCCAGCGCCGCCACAAACGGCTTGATCATCTCGGGCAGCGCGTCGTCGAGCGTGAGGTCATCGGTGTAGTGCTTGCACTGGTAGCAGTGCCAGACACCGTTCAGCCGCTGCTCACTCATGAAAGCCACGACGTCGGCGCCACGGTCGTTGGTACCCCCCAGGACCTCCACGCCGAGGTAGCCGAACTCGTCCCCGCGCATCCGGACCCACTCGCAGGTGAACTGTTCCCACTGCTCCGGCGTCCAATAGAAGACCTGCTGGAGGGGGGTGCGGGTGTCGAACTGGTTGTGCGGCACGACCGATGGCGGCGGCACATACTGCGACACGGACACGCCGTCCGCGTTCGTCGGGCCACCGCCCTGCGGTAATGCGTCCACCCCTACCCCCGGTGCGCCATTCCCCCAAGTACACGCCGCTGCCCACTTTTACCATCGGAGATCGTTCATGGACAGGGCGCCGACAAGGGGGCCCTCTGCCGGCTCCGGGGTCGTGGCTTGCAACGCCTGGCACCATGAGGTGGATCGGCGCCGCCGGGCTCGTGGACGATCTTCACACCGGACGGGTTCAGCGCGGACTTGACCTTGAAGCGCGCGTCCTTGAGCGCCTCGTCGACGAAGTACGCCGCCTTCGTACGCCCGCCCGGCTGAGCCGGGTACCCCGCGCTCAGGGCCAGCCTCTCGCTCAGTTTGGAGGCCACGGTGATCCTGGCGCCGGCGAAGGTAAGGCCCTGAATTCCTCCGAACACCCCTCGGGCGCACCGATCCCGCACCCCTTGCCATCTGCCCAGACGCCTCGCGTGCGCGTAAAGGCGCGACGATGACCTTCGCTCACACCTCACCCCGGTCGCCCCCACCGAGTCCTCTGCGACTGCACCACCGAGAGCGCACTCGTGGTCGCACCTCACGGCGTCCCTCCGCAGCACCAGGTGCACTGCGGGTGCGTGCACTTTCATCTTCCCTGGTCAGATCGGGTGCACCCAAAGCAGGAAGCCGCAGCGCACCTACGAGCGAATGCACATCCAACAGACTTGCAGACAGCGTGAGTTGTTGTTGTCTATGCTGTCGCCGCAGATCATGAATGCGGCGGTCGGCGTCGACAGGAAGGGCGGGGTGGCAGTGACCGACATCGATGTCTCAACACACCACCTTCCTCGCTCAACTCATTGAGCAGGCCGAGGAGTTGCAACGAGGCGCCGAATGCGCCCGGCGTGAGCGCGACGAAGCTGCTGCGCGGCTCGCGGACTTCGAGAAGCGGCTGGCGGACAGTGCGGCAGCGCTGCGCGCCCTGCGGATCTACACGGGCGAGGCCCCGAAGTCCCCCACGGTTGACGGACAAGCCGACACCGCGAACGGCTCGGAGGGCACTCACAGTCCGTCGATCGAGGAGGCCATCCTCCAGATACTGCGCCGGGAAAGCGGCCTGCCCCCTCTGGAGATCGCACGGAGGGTCGAGGCGCTTGGCGTGAGCAGTTCCGCGTCCAGCGTCCGGGCACGGCTCAGCAAGCTGGTCCAGCAGGGGACGCTCCGGCGTGACGGCAAGTCCAGGTACTCACTCGCCGTGGCGGGATCGGAGGGCACCCGGGCCCGGTAAAGACGCACAACACACAGATCGGCCGCCGCAAGTTGCGAGCCCACGGCGGCCGTTGGCGTATGCCTCCAGACAAGGGTTCACACACCGACGGCCAGCCTAGGCCATTCGGCGAGACCGACGTGAGCCCTTTCCGAAACAATCGCCGATCTTCGCGGCGACCAAGGGAACAAGGACCCACGAAACGAGCGCTTCCTCGTCCGGACCAGCCGGCCGCTCCTCCAACCGGCGCGCGCCACGCGGCCGCGGAGCGAAGGCTGCTTCCAGCACCAAACCCACTGCCTACCGCATGCCGGCCACCGGGATCCAGGCCAACCGGCAGATGGACCTCCTGGCCGCCGCCGTCACCACATGCGCCACCGGCCGCTCGGCAGCCAAGATCCGCGACTTCGTCCGGGAGACCGGGCTGGAACGACGCGACATCACCCCTGCTCTGCGCTTCCTGACCGACACCGGGCTGCTGACGTCCGGCCCTGCCGGATGGACGCCCACCGTGTCCGGCGTACGTGTCGGGCAGTCGTGGACCGCCAACCGCGAGGCCGCCAGGACGGTCTTCGGCGAAGCCTGGCGTGACTCCTGGGTGTACCGGCTCCTGATCAACTCCGTACAGGCGGGCGTCGCATACAGCGCCGAAGACATCGCGAGGGCGATGAAGCCCTACCCGACCTCCACCCTGTCGCCGTGGGTGCACCTCGTCGACTGGCTCGAGCTCGCACGCTACGTCGAGCGCGACGACGACGGAACGCTCCGTCTGTCGAAGGCGGTCGGAGCCGAGGAGGCGACTCACGGCGAGGCGCAGGACCAGGACCAGGCACAGACCCCGGCTGCCGATTCATCCGCACCGCAGGTCGGATTGGTGCTCCCGTTGAGCATGGATCAGCTTCTCCACCTGACCGCCGAGGACTACGGCGCGGTCATGCGGTCACTCGCGACGATCTACGACGTGCTGTCCCGCCAGCGGACCTGACACCTCGTCGGCGGCCTCAGCGCCCGCCCGCATCCTCGTCACCTTTGCGCGCGCGAGCGTTTGCGCACCGAGGGCACCCCTCCCCAGGCTGGTGTGGACTTGCACCACCTTGGGAGGTTGCCACCCATGCCCGTCCCGCGCGCGCCCAGACCCCACCGAACGCTGTCCGACGGCCCCAGCACGCCCGCGATGCTCCCTGCGGACGTGACGCTGGCGCGCGCCGTCGAGCAAACCATCACCCTTTGGACTGACATGACTTCCCAGGGACAGATGTCCCCGCAGACCAGTCGTTCCTTCGGGCAGCTGCTGGAGCGCTACCAGCGTTACGCGCAGGCCCGCGGAATCCTCCTCGTGGACGAGGTCACCCTCGACTTCGCCGAGGACTTCGTCTTCGCCCAGGGGCGCACCCGGCACGGACTGATCAGCGAATCGGCCACCGCGACCCTGCACCAGCGCCGCGCCGTCCTGCGCTCCTTCTACCGGACTCTGCGCGAGCTGGGTCTCACCGGCGCCGACCCCACCCGGGACATCCGCCTGCCCGCACGCACCAGGACCCTGATCCGCCCCCTCGACGAGGATGAGGCCATCGCCCTTCGTCACGCCGCAGAGTATGTGAGCAGGCCCAGCCGGCACGCCGCAGCAGCGGCCCTGGCCCTCTCCGGCGGGCACACCGGCGAGATCGGCCACGCCCGCGTCCGTGACCTCGGCCAGGACGCCGCGGCTGTCTGGATGCACGGCTCCACCCGTACCGATCCACGGTGGTGCCCTCTCGACCCGTGGGCACTGCGCGTGCTCCAGGCCAGGGCCGCTTTTGTCAGCCGGCAGCAGCGCACCCCCGAAGCAGCCCCTGACACCCGGCTCGCCGTTTCCTCGGCCCCCGCTGCGGACGAACAACTACAGGCCCGGGCCTGTGTCGCGCTCTCCGACCTCATCCGCCGCATCGGGCTGAGTACCGACCCACGGGTCAAACCGGCCTCGCTGACCGCGTACGCCGCGGTACGGATCTTCGACGAGACCGGAAAGGTCGAGAACGTCGCACGCGGACTCGGACTGCGCTCCCTGGACCGGGCCGCCGACCTCGTCGGTTACGACTGGTCGCACCGTACGCCGGAAGGGCAGGCCGGCCGTGCCTGATGACATCTTCGGAGACGCCGTCCCACCGGCGCGGCGCGTACCACGCAAGCGGGCCTTCACCGACAGGGACCGCCGCACACTCCATGAGCGCCTCGTTGACTGCGCGCACAACCCCGACCTCTACGAGCTGGCCGAGACGCTCCCGCCACCCGGCAGGATCGGCAGGCCCCGCGACTACCCCGATGTCGCGTTCCTCTTCTTCCTGGCAGCCCGCAGCGTGCTCGCCTCCGCACGCCGCGCCGCCGCGCACCTCGAAGACCCGGAGGTGTGGACGATCCTGAAGGCCGGAGTACGGGCCGAACTCGGCACCGTGGCCGCCGCGGTCCTCCCCGAAACGGGACCGACCCGCTCCCAGTGGCTCCGGGCCCAGCAACGGCTGCGCGAGCACTCGCACGACCTCTGGGACATGTACCGGGTGCTGGCCCTCGATCAGGCGCTTGAGCAGGGGATCTTCCCCGAGGACGAGACCCGGTCGTGGAGCAGCCCGCAGCGGCACCAGCTGATAGCCGCCGACGGCACGGTCCTCAAATCCCCGACCCTGGCCCGGGCCGGCCAAAGCGTGAACATGACGACCGGCGAAATCCGATATCACCGTGTCGACCCCGCCTCCGTCACACAGATGGAAGGCGGCGGCACCGAGGTGTACGGCCCGAAATACGTGTTCTTCTCGGCCCGAAAAGACGAGAACTACCTGTCCCGAGTGTTTCTGGACTCGCGCTACGTACCCCACCTCCACCCGGGCGGGGAGGCCGCCGTCGCCGTCGAGGGCGTCATAGACATCATGTCCGCGGCTCCTGGCTGCATGGGAGTCCTCTACGACGGCGCATTCCGCGGCGTACACCGGGACGCCATTGCCCGGTACGGCGGCCTCGTCGTAAACAAGCAGCACAAAGGGAACGAACCGCAGTTCTATGAATCACTGCGTCCCGGTCGCTGCATCCACGAATTGTGGGCGGCCGACGGACGCATCGCGGAGAAAGTCCACTACGCGGACGGCACCGCGGAACTCGTCCCCGTACCGATCAAGCGACTGGAGCGACGCGGAATCCAGACGTTCCGCTGGTATCACCTTCTGGCCATTCCCTGCCGACACGGCCTCCACGAGCACAGAGTCGCCGTCGGGACGACAAGCCGAAAAGGCGAACGGCCACCCGGTCAAAGCGACGAGGAACGCGGCTTCCACCGTGCCGAGCACCTGCAACAGATACCGGAACTCACCCGCACCCATCAGCTCGTCTACCCCTACCGAAGCGACGCCGAGTCGGGCCACTCGCAACTCGACGCCTCCCTGTGGAACGGACGCCTCATCTCCTACGGAGTCGAAGCCCAGCAACTCCTGACCCTCGGTTTCGTCCTCGCCCAGAACTCGACCAGCCGCGCACTGCACGAGGAAGGAGCCTCCATGTTCAGCCACACGGCCTGACCACCCCCTCCGCCCGCTCCAAGAACACCAGCGCCCGCCCGAGCCCCGATCCGGTACCCTGTGGATCGAGCGCCCTGGCGGGCGCTGCGGCGTGTCACGCGGGCTCCGCTCGCCTCCACGCCACAGCGGCCTGCCCCAGGCCGCTCAGGGCTTGACCGAGAGACCTGACCGCGACCCGTCCATCGAGTTCCGCGCAAGGTTTCGCACAAGCCCCGCCTTCGTAGCTCAGGGGATAGAGCACCGCTCTCCTAAAGCGGGTGTCGCAGGTTCGAATCCTGCCGGGGGCACTGGCTGCGTAGCAGGTCAGAGGGCTGGGAGGCTCCTCGTTCGTTCGAACGAGGAGCCTCTTTTCTGCCCAGGGTCCAGCCCAGTCTGTGGAGGAGGGCCCCCGCAGGCGGAGACCCCCACCGGGATGTACTCGGAGGTCGGGCGGGTCGCCTGCCGTCCCTACGGCACGGGACGGCTGTCCTCGGTGTCGAGGTTCCGAGGCAGCGCCGAGGGGCTCATGTGGGGTTCTTCGCGTGTTTCTCGGCGTCCTTGAACTCCCGCCACAGTTCGGTGGCCTTCTCGCAGCGGACCTGGCCGTACCCGCAGTCCTCGCAGTCGTACAGGTGGTGGATGAAGGTGCGGTACTCGGTCTCGCCGGGATAACCCCAGAGACCGGCGGGCGCGGGTTGCCCGCTCACGGGCGCTCTCCCCTGGACCGGGCGTTGGCTGCCGCCACGCTCGCGCTCAGGGCCTCGGCGAGGGTGAGGCGCCGGAGGTTGTCCGGCTCGGCGTCCCATTCCCGGCCGCCGCTGATCGGCCGCAGTTGCACGAACGGGCCCACGAATCCCATGACCCTGCCGACTCGTCTGATGGCGGTGTCCTCGACCGTGTCGCCGATGGTCGGCTCGTACACGGTCACCGCCTCCGCTTCCGGCGCGGCGGGTGGTGGCGGCGGATCAGAACGTTCATGTCCGACACCTGCGACCAGTCGCCCTCGCTGCGGGCCTCGGAGCGTTCCCGGACCCGGGCGGCACACGGCTCGCAGTCGGCCGGCGGCTTCGGCTCCTCGGGCGGAAGACCAAGGAGGGGCGGCGGGTCCATCGTGGTGGGGCGGCTGGTCATGGTCGGCTCCATGGACAGACGGGATGGTTACCGTCCAATCCTGGCGATCAGGAAGGCCCCCAGCGTTGCCCGACTGTCAACACTGGGGGCCTTGACCGGTGCCTTCGAGACCGCTACACGCCGCACCAGTTCGCGAACTCCAGCAGTTCTCCCGGCGCCTTCGCCCGTGCCCGCAGCAGTGTCGCGACGGTCTCGTGCACGCCCGGGTGATACCGGGTCTGCTGGGGCGCCGCCTTCCGGGCCCGGGCCAGGGATTTGAAGGCGTCGTCGTGCCGGGCCGTCCACGTTTCCGCGCGGGCCCGGTCCACCCAGTAGTGACCGGCCCGGGCACTCGGGTAGTCCTCCGGCAGGCGCACCTCGCGGGCCTTCTCCAGCGCACGCGCGTGCTTGTCCCGGTCGTTTGATGCGGACATGGTGTGGAGCGTGCAGTTCACCGGCCCGAACACGAGGCCGTAGTCACGGGTTTCGCCCGTCTCCTTGGAGATCTCCCCCGCAGCGGCAAGCCAATCGTCCGCGCCCGATGAGTCACCGCGGCGGCTGGACAAGACAGCTGCCTTCAGGTGGAGTGCCCCGCGTACCGCCTTGGTGGCCTGCTCGCCGTCATCGTCCAGGTCCTTGAGTGCCTGCTGCACGAGGAGAACCCCACGGTCATGCCGGGCACCGTCCGCCATCAACTGGGCCCGGTACCACCGCTCGATGGCGACCTGGCGCGGGTCGCCGGACAGCGTCGCTGCGACCGCCATGCGGGACAGCGCCAGGCGGGCCAAGTCCATGAACCCGATGTTGCGGCCGACGACGCAGGTCGTGCGGCTCACCTCCGCCTGCAACTCGGCGGCCTGCTCGCGGCGGTGCCCTGGCCGATCGTTGAGGAGGTACTGGGCGTTGACTTCGGTGATCAAGCCGGGGAGTTCGGCGGCAATCTCGATGAACTCGCCCTTGGCACGCTGCTCCTTGAGCCTGTCCACCCGGGCCTTGAGCGTTGCGAGGTCGGGCGGCGGGGGGTCGCCCTCGCTGAGGGGAATGTCCCAGTCGTCCAGGGCGGAGCTGATCGGCGTTATCAGCCGGTCGAGTTGGTCGGCCTGGAGTTGGTGGATGTAGGGCTGGCCGTGCAGCACGGAGATGCTGACGGACAGGGCGCGGGCGACTGCGGAGACGATGGCGGGGCTTGCTTGGCGTTTGCCGTTGATGATGCGGGAGAGCATCGACGGGGAGACGTTGGCGCGGCGTCCCAACTCTCGCAGCGAGAAGCCGCGCAGGGCGCTTACCTCTTCGATGCGCGCCCCGATTCCGCCGGTGTCCCGGCGAGTGGGGTGTGGCATGCTGAACCTGCTTCCGTTCTGGCTTCGACACTCAGAACGGTACGCCTGGTCGGCTCCAGGTGTATGCGTTGTACGGCCCCCACACCGTGGGGGCCGTCGTGCTGTTGACGCCCGGGCATGGCGAAAGGGCACTCCTCCACCAGCCCCGTGGGGCCACTGGAGAGGGCAAGGCCGTCAGTGGTTCCGCGTACGTTTCCAGCCCTTGCCCTCCCGAAGGAGTACCCGCCGAGTTCGAGTCCGACCGCACCTGGCCCGGGATCGCGACGAGTTCGACGGCGACCGCGTCTTCGTCGCCGAAGCCCGGGCCGACGCCTTCCGAACGGCTCGCCGCCCACGTCCGCCCCGGCGGCCCGCACACAGCGTTCAACTTCGGCTTGCTGAAGGCTAGTTGGGAACGCCCTGTCCCACCACGGCGTCATGCGCCATGCCAGCCGCTACGTCCGCAAGAGCGCCGCACGCCGGGTGCCCGAGGCCCCACCGGCCCCTACGCCCACGCCGCGAACACCCTGACCTGGCCGGGCGCCCCCGCCCACGTCCTCGCCCTCCGCCGCGCCCCGGCTTCGTCCGCGTGGTCAACTTCTCTGCATGCCCGGTGCACTCCCCGGCCACCAGGGCCTGTCGTCCGGTGCACTCCCCGCCCCCTGCCCGGACAGGCCCCGGTCCGTCCCGGGCCGTCCCGGTCCGTCCGTCCGTCCGTCCGCACATCCCCGCAGCACAGACCCTGCGTGTACCGTAAAAACATGCACGCGCGGCTGTCGCTGCTCGCGGGCACCGACAAGGGGATCACCGAGAGTGAGATTTTCCGGTTGGCCCTGCAGCAGTCGGTGGCCGAGTCGGGCGCGCTGGGCGGCGCCATTCATCTGCGCGGGCCCATGTCGGCCCTGCGCCTCGTGTCGTCGACCGGTCTTCCCCCAGCGCTCACCCGCCCCTGGGAGATCGTCGGCCAGGAGGGGCCGACGGTCCCGGCGGGCGCCGTGCGCGGGGGTCGGGACGTGTGGGTGTCCACGGTGGCGCCCGACGCGTCCGGGCCGCCCGCGAGGCCGTGGCCGGGCACGGGACTCGCTTCCGTTCCGATGTTCAGCGGGCACCGCACGATCGGCGCGCTCACCCTGGTGATGGGCGACGGGGGCGAGCCGAGCGAGGAGCGGTGGGAGTTCCTGCGGAGCGTCGTCGACTGGGCCGAGGAGTGGATGGGCTGGGCACCGGCACCCGCCCCGCCTCGGGAGGAACTGGTCGGCACACGGCTCCGGCAGGCCCTGAAGGCCGTCACGGTCGGCACCTGGGACTGGAACATCCGCACCGGCGAGCTGCTGCTGGACGAGGCGGCGATGGACCTGTACGGCCACGTCGGCGACCCCGCGGGTTATGTGCCCCGGATCGAGAGCTGGATGAAGGTCATCCACCCCGACGACCTCCCCTGGACGTTGGCCGCGGCCGAGCGGGCGATCCGCGACGGCACCGTGTACGAGGCCGAGTACCGGGTGCGGCGACCGGACGGCGGCTACGGCTGGACGCAGTCCCGGGGCACGGTCGTGGAGTACGACGACGGGGAAGCCGTCCGGATGGTCGGCATGGGATGGGACAGCAGCGAGTCCCGTACCGCCCGCGACGCGCTCAGCCGCGCGCTGCGCCATATGAGCGACGGCTTTCTCCTGGTGGACGACGACTGGCGGATCACCTTCGCCAACCTGGAGGCGGAGCGCACGATCGGCGTTCCGGAGGAGGAGCTGTTCGGACGCGTCCTGTGGGATCTGCCCGCCGTGCGGCAGGTCCCCGATCTTGAGGCCCGCTGCCGCCAGGCCGCCGCCACGGGCACGTCCGAGGGCTTCGACGTGCGGATAGCGGCCGGGCGCCGGCACCATCTCCGGCTCGTCCCGGGGCCCGACGGGCTCACCCTCTATCTCACGGACGTCACTGAGAAGCGGCGGCGCGAGGAGGAGCAGGCCGCCGCCGGGCGCGCGGCCTCCCAGCGCGCGGCGCGCATCGCGGAACTGACCACGGCGCTCGCCAAGGCGACGACCTCGCAGGACGTGGTGGACGTGGTCGCGCAGCGGGTGCTCCCGCCGTTCGGCGCCAGCGGCCTGGCCGTGATGGCCATCGAGGGCGACCGGGCGTACGTCGTCGGAGCCGTCGGCTATCCGCAGGCGTTCCTCGACGCGCTCAACGGCCACCAGGTGGCGGCGAGCGACCCGATCGCGGACGCGATGCGGACCCGGGCGCCGCTGTTCGTCCCCTCGCCTGAGGAGTACGCGGAGCGCTATCCGCATCTCGTCCACCGGCCGCGGCTGGCCGACAAGCAGGCCTGGGCGTTCCTGCCGCTGATCGTCTCCGGGCGCACCTTCGCCGTCTGTTCGGTCGCCTTCGACCGGCCGCGCCGCCTCTCGCACGAGGAGCAGGCCCTGCTGACCGCGATCAGCGCTCTCGTCGCCCACGCCCTGGAGCGGGCCCGGCTCTACGACGCCGAGCACACCCGTTCCCAGGAACTGCAACGCGGTCTGCTCCCCCGGCGGCTGCCCGAACTGCCGATGTGCACCGTCGCCGCGCGTTACCTCCCCGCCGGGCAGGGCATGGACGTGGGCGGCGACTGGTACGACGTCATCCCCCTCTCCGCCGGCCGGGTCGCGCTCGTCGTCGGCGATGTGATGGGACACGGTCTGCCGGAGGCCGCCACCATGGGCCGGCTGCGTACGGCCGTCAAAACCCTGGCCGACCTCGAACTGCCGCCCGACGAGATCATGAGCCACCTCAGCGACATCGTCGGCGGGCTCGGCGAGGACTCGTACGCCACGTGCCTGTACGCGCTCTACGACTCCACCAGCGGGATCTGCACCATCGCCCGGGCCGGCCATCCGCCGCCCGCCGTGGTCCATCCGGACGGGACCGTGCGCTTCCCGGAGCTGTCCCCCGATCCACCGCTCGGCGTGGCCGAGCCGCTGTTCGAGACGGTCGAGTTGGAGCTGCCCGACGAGAGCCTGCTCGTGCTGTACACGGACGGCCTGGTCGAGTCCCCCAGTCGGGAGATCGACCAGGGCATGGCCGAACTCGCGCGGCTGTTGCGGACCGCCGACCGCGGGGATCTGGAACCGCTCTGCGACTCCCTCACCACCGGGCTGCTCCCCGCCGGGCAGCTCGCGGCCCATGACGACGCCGCGTTCCTCGTCGCCCGCGTCCACGCGCTCGCGGCCGACCGGATGGCGTCCTGGCGGTTGCCCGAGGACCCGAGGGCGGCCGGTCAGGCCCGCGAGCGGGTGCGGAAGCAGTTGTCCGTCTGGGGGCTGGACGATCTGACGACGACCACGGAACTCATCGTCAGCGAGTTGGTCGGGAACGTCGTACGTCACGCGAAGGGCCCGGTGCAGTTGCGGCTGCTGCGCAGCGCCAGCCTGATCTGCGAGGTATCGGACGGGAGCCTGACGACACCCCGTATGCGCCGCGCGTCGGCGCTGGACGAGGGCGGGCGCGGACTGCAACTCGTCGCGGCGCTCTCCCAGCGGTGGGGGACGCGTTACACGGCGGTCGGAAAGAGCATCTGGACCGAGCAGACGCTCCCCGGCGTCCCCGGCGGCCCGCCGGGAAATTGGCCGGGCACCCCGGAGGACCCGTCCTGGCTACAGGCCCTGGCGGCGTAAACGCTCCGCTCCACTGACCGTGCCGATATGCGGCTCCGCCACGAGGCCGCGACAGGCCATCGGTTGCCCGCGGCGGCATGGTCGCTGGTCCCTCCCCCACGCCCGGCGGCTCCCCCAGTGCCGTCGGCTGCTCCCCCGTGCCTCAAGGTCCTGGGAGGTACCCCCAGCTCGGCGGGACCCCCACGCGGCGGAACCGCACATGTCACAGCCCCGCGCCCCTTCATGACGCAGCCGAACCGCAGCGGACTTCGCCCGACCTGCTCAGGGCACGATGCGCGGCACCATGCCCCGGCCCCGTACGGCTGGTCGCACGGCGTACGCGGCCTATGCGGCGTACGCGGGGCCGGGCGCGGGCGTGGGGCCGGGTGCCGCACCCATACGGCTGATCGCGCGGCCTGCGCGCGTACGCGGCGGCGTACGCCGCCTATGCGGCGTGCCCGGCCTGCGCGGTGGACAGCCACTGAGGCCGGACGCGGACGCGGGGCCAGGCGCAGGTGCGGGGCCGGGCGCCGCACCCGTGGCCAGCGCGGCGTGCCCGGCGTACGCGGACGCGAGGCCAGGCGCCGCGCCTGACGACTGATCGCGCGGCCTGCCCGCGTACGCGGCCTATGCGGGCGCGGGGCCGGGCGCGGATGCGGGGCCGCACGCGGGCGCGGGGCCGGGGGCCGCACCCGTACAGCTGGTCGCGTGGCCTGCCCGGCCTGCGCGGCATACGCGGACGCGAGGCCAGGCGCCGCGCCTGACAACTGATCGCGCGGCCTACGCGCGTACGCGGCCTATGCGGGCGCTGGGCCGGGCGCGGACGCGAGGCCAGGCGCCGCGCCTGACGACTGATCGCGCGGCCTGCGCGCGTACGCGGCGGTGTACGCCGCCTATGCGGCGTGCCCGGCCTGCGCGGCGTACGCGGGTGCGGGGCCGGGCGCGGGTGCGGGGCCAGGCAGCAAGTGCGGGGCCGGGCGCGGGTGCCGTGCGGGCTCTGTGGCTGGCCCCTCGGGCAGGCTTCAGTGGGTGGCCGTTGTGCAGGACGAGCAGACGATCATGCCTTGGGGGGTTCGGTCCATCTCCACGGCCACGTAGGAGCGGTCGCAGATGTGGCAGCGGACGCGGGCCTCCCAGATGTCGTCGACCTCGTCGCGCGGGTCGTCGCCGGTGGTGCGTACGGGGTCGGGGGCGAACCGGAGCGCCAGCCAGTACAGGCCGGCCGCCAGGGCGACCGTCACCGGTGGCGCGAGCTGCGCGAGTACGGCGTTCGCTGTCTGCTCGGTGAGGGTGATGCCGACGGCGGACGCGACCACCCAGGCCCCGGCGCCCGCGGTGATCGGGGCCAGCCGCAGCGACCGGAACTCGGGCAGATCGTCGCGGTCGGCGCCGCGTACGGCGATGTGGACCAGGGCGATGGCCACCCACGCGGTGACGAACACGCCCTGCCAGGCCAGGGCGTCCAACAGATAGCCGAGCACGTCGGTGAGCATCAGCAGATACGCGATGGCTCCGGCGACGGCGACCCAGGCGGCGCGCGGCAGCCTGACCCGCAGGAAGCGGGCGGCGAAGGCCTCCAGGTTGGTGGAGGCGAGGTAGTAGTTGGCGGTGTTGATACGGGTCTGGGACACGATGATCACCAGGACCCCGGTGAATCCGAGCGTGCGGATGAACGCGTCCACCACGCCCGTCTCGGACCCCTCGATGCCCCAGGCCCGCAGCAGGTAGATGCCGATCAGGCCGTTGACGAGGAACGTGCAGAGGTAGAAGACCCAGCCGAAGGTGACGTGGGCGTGGAAGCGCTGGTCCCGCGCCCGGCCGAAGCGGGCGTAGTCCATGGTGTACATCATCATGATCCACACGCCCATGTAGATCAGGTACGAGGTGAGCCAGCCCGGGAGCGATCCGCCGGTCGGCGACGGGTCAAGCCAGTCGTCCGGGTAGCCCTGCTTGACCGTGGCCGTGACGACGACGGCGACCAGCCCGGCCACGTACAGGGGGAGCAGCACTCCGTTGAACTTGTCGAGCCAGACCCGGACTCCGCCGATCACCAGGGGCAGGGCGTAGAGCACCACGGCGAGGTACCAGAGCTTGATCTCGCCGGCGAAGTAGCTCTGGAGGGCCACCGCGATGATGGACCCCTCGAAGACGCCGTAGTACACGGCGGTGGCCGCGAAGATCAGCGGTGCGAGCGCCGAGCCGAGCACGCCGAACAGCCGGCGGGAGAGCAGGGCGACGGTGAGCCCGGTGCGGGCGGCGTACCGGGACAGCACGAGGTTCACCACTCCGTAGGTGGCCGCCGACAGGGTCATGCCCACGATGGTGGCCGGTGTGCCGACGGCGTCCGCCGAGGCCACCGCGATGTACAGCCAGAACATGGCCGAGAAGAGCGCCGCCCAGGCCATCGCCAGGGACCAGCGCCCGGATCGCCAGGACAGCGGGACGACATGCGTCGAGTAGTCCTCGGTTGCGGCCGCCTTGACGACTCTGGGGTCGTCGACGAAGGAGACCTCCAGGGCCGGGCGCTCGGGAGTCGTGGGCATGTACGTCACCTGAGGGCGAGCGGGCGGGGGCGGCGGGGGCGGGCCCCGGCCGCCCATGCGACAAGCGCGTTTACCTTTTGCGATGTATCTGATCGTATGTCGACTGTGCGTTCACTGCCCTGCGTGTTCGGTGCCGGGCAGTGCCGCGGGGCCGAGGAAGTGGCAGATCTGCAGGGCGAGGGCGATGTCCGTACGGTCGTGTGCCGAGGTGAGCCCGGGTGAGTCGAGCACCTTGCTGACGCGGTACTTGACCGTGTTGCGGTGCACGTTGAGCAGTTCGGCGGCCTTCCCGTAGTTCTCGCCCGTGCTGAAGAAGGCGTGGAGGGTGCGGCGGAGTTCGGCGGTGTGGTCGTCACCACGGGCCAGTGGGCCGAGTACCTCGTGCACCCATCGCCGGGTCGAGTCCATGTCCTTGGCCAGCAGGGAGACGATCGCCACGCCCTGGTCGCCGAAGCTCACCACGGGGTGGGCGGGGCCGACGGAGGCGAGGGCCACGTCTCTGGCGGACTGGGCCTGTTCGCGGGTGCGCCGGAAGCCCGCGAGGCCGTGCGCGGGCAGGCCGAGGGCGAGTCGGCAGTCCTTGGCGAGGCCGGCGGCGAGGTCGCGGATCTCTGCGATGTCGAGGGCGGGCCGCCTGGACCCGAAGGGCAGCCAGGCCCAGGCCATGCTGCGGTCGATCGCCGTGACCAGCGGCTGACCGGCGCAGCGGCAACCGGCGGCGAGGCCGAGGACGAGGCGCTCCAGCCTGCGGGGTCCCTCGGGATCGGATGTCCGCGCGGTGCTCCAGACCACCACCCCCACGTGGTACTGGTCGAGGCGGTAGGCCGTCTCCTGCTGGAACACGGAGGTGTTGACGGGCTGCCCGGCGACGATCTTGTGAATCAGGGAGGAGCGGAGGTTTCCACGGGAGCTGATCCAGCGCCTCTTCTCCCTCTCGTACGCGTCCAGGACGTAGAGGGAGATCCAGTCGATGTAGCGGTAGAGCACGTCGGAGATGTGGTGCAGGACCGCCAGCTTCAGCTCGGCGGAGCAGTCGAGGCGCTGGACCTCGGTGAAGCACGCCTCGATGAAGTCGTTCTGGCCCATGTGGTACGCGCGGACCAGGGAGTGCGCGGGGATGTCGCGCTGGGCCAGGCGCAGGGCGTACTCGGTGGCGGCGGTCGTGGGCTGCAGATGCTCCGTCGGGATGTGATGGGCGAGGACATGGATGATCGTCTTCACATTGGCGTCGACGCTGGCCTCCAGCATCTCGACGAGGTGCCGGTCGTCGTCGAGATGGCTGATCTCGCGGGCCAGCAGCATGCTCATCGTGCGGGCGATCTCCGGTTCGCGCTCGTTCAGCCGCCGCGCCGTCTCGGCCACCAGGGGCAGGATGTCGTCGTCCGTGACCGGTGCCATCATCCGCGTCCTTCCCGTACGCCCGCCGTCCCGTGGGCCCGCCGCCACGTGGGCTCGCGTCGCGTGGCCCGCGTCCCGTGGGCCCGCAGATGGTATCTCCGCAGGTCCTACAGGGGGGAGGCGTCCAGTCCGGTCATGAGCGGCGACTCCTTTCGCGGGAGCCCGTCCGTAGGTGGCGCAGCGCCGCCCGGGCCGCGTTCACCCCGCACATGCCGTGCGCGCCGGGCCCGGGCGGGGTCGCGGCCGAGCAGAGGTAGTGGCCGGGCAGGCCGGTGTCGTAGGGGGTGAGGGTGGGGCGGGGGCCGAACACCAGCTGGGGGACGGTCTTGGCGCCGGTCATGATGTCGCCGCCGACGTAGTTGGGGTTGTACGCGGCGAACGCGGACGTGGTGCGCACCGCGCGGCCGACGATCCGGTCCCGGAAACCGGGGGCGAACCGTTCCACCTGTGCGGTGATCGCCTCGGTGGCGTCGCCGGTGTAGCCGTGCGGGACGTGCGCGTACGTCCAGACGGGGTGGATGTCGCCGACCGAGCGCCGCGGGTCGGCCAGGTACTGCTGTCCGACCAGGACGAACGGCCGCTCCGGCATCCGGCCGGCGCCGATCTCCCGTTCCCCGGCGGCCACTTCGGCGAAGGTGCCGCCCAGATGCACGGTCCCGGCGTGCCGCGCCGGTTCGGCGGTCCAGGGCACGCCGCCCTCCACCGCGAAGTCGACCTTGAAGGCACCCGGGCCGTGGCGGAACCGGCGGTAGGCGCGGGCGACGCGGCCGGGCAGCCGGTCGCCGAGGATGTCGGCCACGGCGGCGGGGGCGAGGTCGTACAACGTCACGTCGGCGGGCGGGAGCCCGGACGACGATCGCACCCGGACGCCCGTCTCGATCGTGCCGCCGAGGTCGGTGAGCAGCGCGGCCAGCGCCCGGGTGATCGCTCCCGAGCCGCCGGACGCGACCGCCCAGCCGTGCCGGTGTCCGGCGGTCAGGATGCCCAGGCCGATGCTGGAGCTGAGCGGGTGGTGCAGTGGCTGGAAGGCGTGTGCCGCCACGCCGCCGAACAGGGCCCGCGCCTGTTCCGTGGCGAACACACGTGCCAGTAGCGATGCGGGCAGCAGCGCGGGAGTCCCGAAGCGTGCGAGCCGCAGAGGATGGTGGGGGACGCGCAGGAGCGGGCCCATGATGTCCTCGGCCAGTTCGTCGTACGAGGCCACGGGGCCCTCGAACAGCCGCCGCCACCGTGCGCCGTCCGGGCCGCCGAACCCGGCCGCGGTCTCGGTGACGGAGCGGTGCAGGACGCCGGCGGTGCCGTCGTCGAGGGGGTGGACGCAGTCGATGGCGGGCAGCCGCCACTCAAGGCCGTATCCGCCCAGGTCGAGGCTGTTCAGGAAGGAGGACCCGACGGCCATGGGGTGGATGGCCGAGCAGTGGTCGTGCAGGAGGCCGGGCAGGATCGCCTCGCCGCTGCGGGCGCCGCCGCCGACCTCGTCGGCGGCCTCCAGCACGGTGACCCGCACGCCCTCGCGGGCCAGGAGGACGGCGGCGGCGAGTCCGTTGGGCCCGCCGCCCACCACCACGGCCGTGCTCACGCCGGTGTCCTCACATCCGAAGCACCCGAAGCACCCGGGCCGGTGCCGTCCTCGCGCCGTTCGGACATCTGCCGTTCGGACGGCTGCCGTTCGGTCTGCTGCCGTTCGGTCTGCTGCCGTTCGGTCTGCTGCCGCGCGCCCGGGGCCGACCAGGTGACCTCGTACGGGATCGGCCCGTCCGGCAGCCAGGGCTGGGAGTTCACCGCGTCGGCGACCCGCCAGGTGCCTCGCTCGATCACCCCGAGAGCGGCGTCGATGACCTTGTAGTGCTGGACGCCGGAGTGGATGGCCTGCGACTCGACCCAGACGACGATCCACTCGCCGGGGGCGAAGCCCACCCGGCTCTGCACGGCGTTGATCAGGTCCTCGTTGTGCAGATGGCCGTCGCCGAAGTTGAACCCGATCAGCGAGTTGCAGCCGAACTCGGCCTCGCGGACCGTCCATCGGTCCAGGTCCGGGATGTGGTCGATGAGGAGGGAGAACAGGCCTCGGCCCTGGCTGTGCATGGAGCGCCAGGCGATGGTCTGCTGCATGGTGATCTCCGCGACCGCCGCCGGGTAGCCCATCGCCCGCAACTGGTCGACCTGGTTGGAAGTCGGCCGGTGCGGAAGGGAGTTGAGCTTCTCCTCGGCTCCCGGTGCGAACGCCCACAGCGCCGAGGCCCAGTTGCCGGCGTACTGCCGCATCGAGGGCAGGAAGGAGACCAGGTCCGGCCGGAGGTTGCCGAGGACCGGGAAGAAGGCGAGTCCGGCGACCACGGCCGCCGTCAGCAAGGGTGACGACATGTCACCGGTCCCGTAGCCGTCCCCTGCGGGGAAGCCCCAGAACAGGAACACGGTCGCGTAGGCGAACAGCAGATTCCACTCCAGCGGTACCGCGAGCGGGAAGGTCGAGATGATGAACAGGTGGAAGACCACCATCAGCACGACGGCCGCCAGCGTCACCGCCCGGCTGGTGGAGAACAGCAGCACCAGCGGGGTGACGATCTCCACGACGGTGCCGCCCACATGCGCCATGGCGCCCGCCACCTTCGAGGGGCGGATGTCGCGCGGGAAGTCGCGGTAGTGGGCGCGCTTGAACCACTTGGCGGGCACGGACGGAGAGTTGGACACCATCGGCGCGACGACGTGGGAGAAGTGCGACCCCATCTTCGACACACCCGCGCCGACCCAGACGACCACGATCAGCAGCTTGAGCGCCACGATCATGTCGGTGAACGACAGGAACGCGAAGAACACCATCGCGGGCAGATACTGCTCCCCTCGGGCGGCGAGGAAGAGCGTCTTGTCCCGCAGCCCGCACAGCACCAGCAGGACCATCACCGCGACCACCAGCGCCGGGTCGACCAGATCCGAGGAGTCGCCGGGCAGCGCGATCGCGGCGGCCAGGCAGCCGAGCAGGGCGAGATAGAGGACGACGTCGAGGACCGTCCGGGTGTCGCCGTTCGTGAACGGCACCCGGCGCCACGGCCGCAGCCGGATCGTCCCGGACCGCGCCCAGAACAGGATGCCGCCGGTCATCGGCTTGAACTTCCCGGCGATCGGCCCCCAGGACCCGGCCACCCCGACCGCCTCCAGGAGCACCGTCCACAGCACGAGCTTCTCGTACACGATCGGCACGTTCCACCAGTCGGCGACGTCCCAGAACGGACCGGCCCCGGAGGTGGCGGTCGCGGCGGCGGTACCGCCCAGGACGTAGAGGACGAGGAGTTTCACCACGTAGGTCGTGTGGATCATCTTGGGTGTGCCGAAGCCGTACTCGACCCAGTGGAGCGCGAGGGTCTTCGTGCGTTCGAGCAGGGGTTTACGGAGAAACGACTCCGGGTCGACCTGAGGGAAATCACCCGTTTTGAACCCCATGGTGCGGCTCCTTTGCGGCAAGGGGGTACCGACCGCCCGGCGACCGTTCGCGGGGCGGGAGGAAAGAGGCGGAATTCAGCGGAGAGGGAATGCGGCGGAGGGGGAATTCAGGAGGGGGGAATTCAGGAGAGGGGGAATGCGGGAGCGGGGGAATGCGGTGGCGGGCCGGAGATTCAGCGGCCGGTGTTCTGCCCCTGACCCGGCAGGAGACCGGGACCCCTCTGAAGGGACTTCCGGAGGACGGGCTTGTCGATCTTCCCGACCGGGTTCTTCGGCAGCGCCACCGGCAGATGGATCTCGACCGGCAGCTTGATCTTGGTGAGGTGCCGCCGGCAGTGGTCGATCAGGTCGTCGGCGGTGACCGGCACATCGGGGTAGGTGACGACGTACGCGACGGGGACCTCGCCGTAGAGAGGGTCCGGCGCGCCGACGACGGCGGCTTCCAGGACGGCCGGATGGCCGTACAGCACGGACTCGATCTCCTTGGGGTAGAGGTTCTCCCCGCCCCTGATGATCATGTCCTTCACCCGGTCGACGAGGGTGAGGTAGCCGTCGTCGTCGACGCGTCCCACGTCGCCGGTGCGCAGCCAGCCGTCGACGAGTACGGCGGCGGTCTCGTCGGGGCGGCGCAGATAGCCGCGCATGACGTTGGGGCCGCGGACGACGACCTCGCCGGTGGCGCCGGGCGGGAGCGGGTCGCCGTCCGGTGAGATGACGCCGATTTCCTGGCCCGGCAGCGGCGGGCCGACCGTGCCCGGCTTGCGCGGGCCGTCGACGGGGTTGCAGGTCGACGCGCAGGTGCCCTCGGTGAGCCCGTACCCCTCGACGATGACGAGGCCGAAGCGCTCCTCGCACCGCTCCAGCAGCTCCTTCGACACCGGGGCCGCCCCGCAGACGGCGAAGCGGAGCGAGGAGGTGTCGGGTACGACGTCCGCGGGAAGCTCCGCGAGCCGGGCGTAGATGGTCGGCACGGCGGCGAAGTAGGTGGGCCGGTACCGCTCGACCGCCTCCAGGAACGGCAGCGGCGCGAAGCGCTCCAGGACGGTGAGCTGCCCGCCGGCCAGCAGGGAGGACAGGAAGCTCACGCAGATCGCGTTGACGTGGAACAGCGGCAGGACCAGCAGGCAGTGGTCGGCCTCGGTGAGCTTCAGATGCCCCGCCAGCATGGACGCCATCGCCCGCAGATGGGTGTGGTCGAGCATCACGCCCTTGGGACGGCCGGTGGAGCCGCTGGTGTAGATCAGCAGGGCCAGGTCGTCGGGACGCACCTCGCGTGCACACGACCCGCCGTCTCGTTGGCGCGATCCGCCGTCTCGTTGGCGCGATCCGCCGTCTCGTTGGCGCGATCCGCCGTCGGGCTCCGCCCGTAGCGCGTCGACGGGGATCGACGGCAGCCCGGCGGTGGGGGCGTCGGGACCCTCCGTGACGACGAACGCGGCCTCCGCGTCACGCAGTTGGTACTCCGCCTCGTTCGCCGTGAAGACCGGGTTGACCGGTGTCACGCCCGCGCCCAGCCGCCAGGCGGCGAGCAGGACCAGCAGCAGCTCCACCCGGTTGGGCAGCATGACCGCGACGACGTCGCCTTCGCCGACCCCGCGCTCGGCCAGCTGCTCCGCCACCGCCTCGGCGCGGCGCGCGACATCCGCGTACGACAGCTCGTGCCGGGCGTCGCGCAGACAGGGCCGGGACATCATGGAGTCCGGTCGGCCCCAGGGCAGATATCCAACGCTCACCAGATCACCTCGCCGACGCACGCCGCGCAGCGGTGTTGCTGTGCGGCGGTGTCCGTGAACAGTAGGAAGGCGCCGCCCGTCATCCCATGTCACGCGTCCACAAATCTCCCCGCCGAGCTGTGCAGCATCGACAAGCGAACCGTGCCGCACACTGGTGGCAGTGTGGCGACAGGCACCGTCGGGAAGGACTGGAAGGGATTCGAGATGCTGATCATCTTCGGTACCAAGGGTTATCTGTACCAGCTCGCGATACTCACGCTGGTGTGCGGGCGGTGCGGCAACCCCGCCGCGCATACGCTTCGCAAGCGGGTCACGAAGTTCACCTTGTTCTTCGTGCCGCTGTTCCCCGTGTCGACGAAGTACCAGACGCAGTGCACGTTCTGCGGGGCCGAGCAGAAGATCGACGCGGAGCAGGCCGAGCGGCTTGAGGCGCAGGCCGCGGGCGGTTCCGGAGGCTCCGGCGGGCAGGCGTACGGACAGCCGCAGAAGCAGCAGCCGTACCAGTCCTGACCAGTCCTGAATTCCCGTGGCGGCCCCTTTTCTGTGGGCCGGATTCTGTGGGCCGGAATCAAGGGACTGTGAGCAAGCTGTGAGTCCGCTGATTCTCATTCTTCCCTCACTGATCGCTCAGCGTCGCCCCAGAAGCGGCCTCGACAGTCGCTGCCATGAACGAAATGAACGCGGGAGGCGTCCGGCAGCGCTCGGTCGAGATCGTGGTGCCGGTGTACAACGAGGCGCACGTCCTCGCCGACAGTGTCGGGCGGCTCCACGCATATCTTGAGGACGCCTTCCCGTTCCCGTTCCGGATCACGATCGCGGACAACGCCAGTACGGACGGGACCTGGCGGGTCGCCCTCGGTCTCACCGACCGGCTGCCCCACGTCCACGCCGTCCGGCTCGACGCCAAGGGGCGGGGCCGTGCGCTGAAGCATGTGTGGAGCCGGTCCACGGCCGATGTCGTGGCGTACATGGATGTGGATCTGTCCACGGGGCTCGAAGGGTTCCTTCCGCTCGTCGCTCCTCTCCTCAGCGGGCACAGCGATCTCGCCATCGGGAGCAGACTGCACCGGCAGGCGGACGTCGTGCGCGGGCCGAAGCGCGAGTTCGTCTCCCGCTCCTACAACCTGCTGCTGAAGCTCGGCCTCGCCGCCCGCTTCTCCGACGCCCAGTGCGGTTTCAAGGCGATCCGCACGGAGGTCTTCCGGGCGCTCGCGCCGCGCATCGAGGACACCGCGTGGTTCTTCGACACCGAACTGCTCGTCCTCGCCCAGCGCAACGGGCTGCGTATCCACGAGGTGCCCGTCGACTGGGTCGACGATCCCGACAGCCGCGTCGACATCGTCCGTACGGCCGTGGACGACCTCAAGGGCATGGGCCGCATGCTGCGCGCCACCGTCGCCCGCCGGGTCGTCGTCGCGGACGTACCGCGCCGGGCGCCCCGCTCATGGACGCCGACGACGACGCCCGCGTCCCGTACCGGCACCGGTACGGCCACCGATACAGCCACCCGTACGGCCGTCCGTAAGAACACCGCTCACCACACCACCCCCGCTTCCCTCCCCCAGGGCCTCAAGGACATGGAGTACGCGTCATGACGACCCTCGCGCCGCCGCCCACCACCGGGCGGGACAGCGGCCCCCGGCACAAGGCCGCCGCGACGCCGCCCTCCGAAGCCGTGGGCGGGCTCGCCCATCGGGCCCGGCGGCTGTTCACCGGGGCGCCCGAGGACCCGCGCTGGGCGCGGCCGGCGCTGTGGGCGATCCTCGTCCTGGCCACCGCCCTCTACGCCTGGAACATGTCCTCCATCACGGGCAACACCTTCTACAACGCCGCCGTCTACAGCGGTACGCAGAGCTGGAAGGCCTTCTTCTTCGGCGCCCTCGACGCCGGGAGCTTCATCACCGTCGACAAGCCGCCCTTCGCGCTGTGGGTGATGGGGTTGTCGGCCCGCGTCTTCGGTTACGGGACCTGGCAGTTGGCGCTGCCGATGGTCGCGGTGGGCGTCGGCTCGGTGGCGTTGCTGTACCGGATGGTCAAGCGGGACTTCGGGGCCGTGGCCGGTACGATCGCCGCGCTCGCGCTCACCCTCACGCCGATCACCGTCGCCATCACCCGGGACACCAACCCCGACCCGATCCTCGTCTTCCTGATGCTGCTGGGCGCGGCGGCCCTGATGAAGGCCGTCCGTACGGGGCGTGCGATGCCGCTGGTCTGGTCGGGCGTGGCGATCGGGTTCGCCTTCAACACGAAGATGATGCAGGCGTACGTCGTCCTGCCGGTGTTCTTCTTGGTCTACCTGTGGGCCGCCAAGGGCTCGCTCGGGCGCCGTGTCCGCAATCTCGCCGCCGGGACCGTGGCCCTGGTGGTCTCCAGCGCCTGGTGGATGGTGGTCGTCGATCTGATCCCCGCCTCCTCCCGGCCGTACATCGGCGGTTCCACCGACAACACCGTCTGGGACCTCGTCATCGGCTACAACGGCTTCGGCCGGATCTTCGGGGCGTCCTCGTCGGTGGGCTCGCAGGGCAACGGGGCGAGCTTCGGCGGTGAGTCGAGCGTCTACCGGATGTTCAACGAGATCATGGGCGGCCAGATCTCCTGGCTGATCCCCTTCGCGGTCATCGCCCTCGTGGGCGGGCTGGTGCTGCGCGGTCGGACGCCGCGTACGGACGCCAAGCGGGCCGCGCTGATGCTGTGGGGCGGCTGGTTCGTCCTGCACTACCTGACCTTCTCCCTCGCCGAGGGCACGTTCCACCCGTACTACGTCACCGCCATGGCCCCCGGTATCGCGGCCCTGGTCGGTGCGGGCGGGGTGATGCTCTACGGCGCCTTCAAGGAGGGGGCGGTCGCGAAGTGGGGCTGGGTGCTTCCGCTCGCCGTCGCCGCGAGTGCGGTGTGGTCGGTGGTGCTGCTGCAGCGGGTCTCCGGGTCGGGGACTCTGTACACCGTCGCGCAGGTGGTGGCCGGTGTCGCCGGTGCGGTCGCGGTGATCGGCCTGCTCGTGGGCCGCTTCATGCGCCGCCGGAAGCTGGTCGGGCTGGCGTCGGTGGCGGCGATCGTGGCCCTGCTGGCCGGTCCGGCCGCGTACTCCGTCTCGGCGGCCACCACGGCCTCCAGCAACGGCACCAACCCGACGGCCGGCCCCAACACGGGCAACGGCATGGGTGGCGGTGGCGGCATGGGCGGAGGCCAGCGGCCCAGCGGCGACGCGCCCAGCGGTACGGCGCCGGGTGGTACGGCTCCCGGTGGCACCGCGCCGGGCGGGTCGACCTCCGACGGCGACGCCCAGAGCGGCACGGGCAACTCCGGGTCCGGCTCGACGAGTTCGGACGCCGACGACTCCAGCAGCTCCACGAACACCGACGCCGACAGCTCCACCGACTCCACCAACAGTCAGACAGGCGGCGGTGGCGGTATGGGCGGCGGCGGTGACAGCCAGGTCTCGTCCGAGATGATCACGTATCTGAAGAAGAACCAGGACGGCGCCACCTGGCTGGTCGCGGTCGCCACGGACCAGACGGCCTCCTCGATCATCCTGGAGTCCGGTGAGCCGGTGATCTCCATGGGCGGCTGGTCCGGCAGCGACGAGGCCATGACCCTCGCCAAGCTCAAGGAACTGGTCAAGGCCGGCAAGCTCCACTACATCGTCGTCAGCGACAGCGGGCAGGGCGGCGGCGACAGCGCCGCCTCCGAGATCGCCGAGTGGGTGAAGGAGAACGGTTCGGCGGTGAGCGACTACAGCGGGCTGTACCGGCTGGACGCGTCGGACGTCGGCTGACAGCACCCCTACCTGACCGACCGCACACCAGGGCGGGCCACCGGATCTCCCTCCGGTGGCCCGCCCGTCTACTCCGACGTAACCAACCGGCAGGGACGAGACGGAACAGTCGAGGCGCCCCCGTCCGTGCCGGCAAGGTCCCGTCGGTCCGGCGTTGAAGACCGGACCCCACCGTCCCTGAGGCCGTCCCTGAGGCGGCCGGGCTCCGGCCGCCGTCCGTCTTCCGGGCTCACCGGGCCCTTGCCCGCGAGGGTCCGGCAGGCCCCTGACCTCCCTAAAGAACCGGGGGAAAGAACTACCCGCCCACCCACCCTCCCCGGCCTGGAAGCCCTCGCCACCCGTTCGAGTGACCGGCTTGCAGGCGCGGGATGTGGGCGGTTACGTTCGCGGCGACAACCGCACACAGACTTCGGCCCTCGGCCGGGATTGCCGTCCCGAACGAGGGCCTGACCGATCAGGAAGCATCCCCTTCCCAATGGCTGAATCGCAGTCTAACGCGCCCCTGCGCGCCGCCGCTGGAGCACCGACGTCCGGCGTGATCCATATCCGCACCCGGCTGACAGCCGACTTCACCGTGCTCTCCAACGCCCTCGCCCAGCGGCGCGGCAGCGCGGTCACGGTCGGCGTCGCGGCGTACATCGCCTCTCTGCCCGACGGCTCCCCCGTGAGCATCGCCGCACTGCGCGAGCACTTCACGGAAGGGGAGATCCTGATCTCCCGAGCGCTCAGGGAGCTTGAAGCCGCCGGGTATCTGGAACGCCGCCGCGAGCGCCTGCTCTCCGGGCACGTCCGCACCCGGACGTACTTCTACGACGTACCAGGCGACGATGGTGGTGACGACGGCGACGATCCCGAGCCGGACGGACCTCCCGAGCCGCCCCGCCCGCCCAAGCCGCGCCGGACCCGGAAAAAGCCCGCCGCCACAGCCGCGCCCACACCCGCAGCCGCGCAAGAAGCGGTGCGGGCGCCCGTACAAGCGAAGCCAGAAACAGAGCCTGGTGCAGAGCCAGATGCGGGGGCAGCGACCCCACTTGCCGACGCCGACCCCCGCGCCATCGCCGTACTCGCCGCCCTGCGCCGCGTCGACCCCCGCCTCGTCCTCTCCGAACAGGAAGCCGCCCGCCTCTCCCCTGCCGTCACCCGGTGGCTCGCGACGGGCCTCCTGCCCACACAGATCACCGACCACCTCACCGCCGGACTCCCGGACCACCTCCTGACCCGCCCAGTCGGCATCCTCGCCTACCGGCTCAAGAGAACTCCTCTGCCCGCACCGGCCGGAAGCGCGGAGGTCCCAGGACGCCCGGTGGTCGTGCGCATGCGGAACTGCGACGGTTGCGACCGAGGGTTTCGCTCCGCGGAGCACAGCCGCTGCCGTGACTGCCGGTCCCGGGAGCAACTCCCCGCGGTTTGCTGAGCCGGTGGCCAGGCGTGCGGTCCATCCGCAGGTGGGAACCTTGATGTGGCACGATGCGAAATCTGCTGCCAAGAGGAGGTGGGGCATGGTCGACAGATTCACGGACGGGCTTCTGACACCCACGGAAACGGCCTCCTACCTTGAGATTCCGCAGTCGACCCTCACGTCGTGGCTGAAGGGCAGGGCCGCCGGAGCACCACTGGTCCACCAGGTGGAGCCGGTGCGGAAGGGGCAGCCTTCGGTGCCGTTCATCGCGGTGGCCGAGGCGCACGTCCTGCGTTCGTTGCGCTCCCTGGGGCTCCGCATGAGCGAGATCAGGGAGGCTGCAGCCGCCGTACGGAACGCCTTCGACACCCCCTATGGCCTTGTGTCCAAGCGAATCGCCACGGACGGCGTGGACATCTTCATCGAGCACGGTTGGGGGGGACCTCCGCAGAGCCCGCGACGGCCAGGTCCCCATCCACGAAGTGGTCTCCGACTACCTCCGCTACCTCACCTGGGAGCCGGGCGACGACTTCCCCTCCAGCCTGCGACTGAGGCAGTACCCGGACTCCGTCCCCGTCGTCATCGACCCGAGGTTCGGCCATGGTCTCCCTGTCGTCGCCGCGAATCGCGTCACGGTCCAGGCGATCACCGACCTGTGGGAGGCCGGGGAAACCGTCGAGGACATCGCGTACGACTACGACATGACGCCTGAGCAGGTGGACGCGCTCTGCCAGGCAGTGGTGCACCTTGTCGCCTGAGTTCTTCCTCGACCGGAATCTCGGTCGTCGTGTGGCGGAGGGGCTGAGAGCCTGCGGGTGGACGGTTCACCGAATCGGGGATGTCTTCCCGGACGACGGCCAGGACATCCCGGACGAGGAGTGGATCACACACGGTCTCGACCGCTCCTGGGTTCCGCTGTCGAAGGACGGACGGTTCAAGACCCGGGATCTGGAGATCCGACCTGTCCTGGAACGCGAGGCGGTGCTGTTCTAACGGCGCCTGGCGGGAGATGAAGAAGTCCGTCCAGGAACGCTTCTTCTCCCGGATCGCCGACGACGTCAAGACTCTGTCGGCCTCAATCCTCCCGCTCCTGAAGAACGCCCTCGGCGACAGCGCCGACCAGATGGGTACCCTGGCGGAACGCGGCGCCAAGTTCATGAAGACAGGCGTCTTCCGCAAGGACTTCAAGACGATCGCGGGCACCAACTCCCGCGTCGTCGGCCACATGACCGACGGCCTCGCCAACCTCGGTCGCACCACGCTGGACTTCCTCGTGGCCTCCGGGCGCAACCCCCTTCACTCACGGAACGTCAACAGCCGTGTTCTGTTACGCCTTGGGGCTTGGATGGAGAGTCCGAAGGGACGACATCGTGATCGCCGAGGCCCAGCAGGAGGAGGTGGACCGGCTCCGTGCCGAGCGCGACCGCACATCGTGATGTCCCGGCCGGGGCGGGGGTCGCCCGGCCGGGACACCAGTGCAACGCCCCGCCTGGGAAGCAGGAGCGCGCGCCATCACCCCCGGGAGGAGCCGGAACCCTCCAAGGGGGCGTCCGGTGAGGCGACGGGCGACCACAATGCGCCAGCCTGGCCGGAATGCGCAATACATTGGACGCGGAATACTGGCGCCCGTCCCCTTTCCTCACTCAGGGCCTTCGGTGACGCCCTCGGCCGGGGCCAAGACCGGGCGGGGCAGGTTGGACGTCCGGCCCGGTCTCGGGGGCAGGAGCGGGCACATGGCCGAGGAATTCCCGGGCGGCGTCCGCGTTCGCGGCGACGCCGACCGTCACCCAAGCGTGTCCGTCCCACTCCATCAGAGCGCGCGGGGCGTCGGGAACGACGTGGGAGGCGCGGGCTCCACCGGTGAGAGGAACGGCCCTTCGTGTACCGGTGATCTCCCGGTCCGCTGCCCGGCGCCGGTCTCGTCGGGCAGCCCACTCGTGCAGGGGCTCCTCTTCTGCCATCGTCCGCGCCTCCCGATGCTTTGCTCGCTGCCGTCAGACCCTAGACCAGGTCACTGTCTGCTCGTCCGGGGTGACGGTGACCTCGAACTGGTTCAGGCCCGGTGCGCCGTCGGCCCGCCATTGGGTGACGGTCTCCTCGACGTCGTCCCACAGGCGAGCGGGCCCGCCCTGTCGGACGGTCCAGGTGTCGCCGTCCTGCGTGAGGGCGGCCCAGGCCTCGGCGTCCACGTCGACGAGGAGGTGTTCGGTGCGGCCGTCCCGGTTGATGGTGAGGCGCTGCGCATGGGGGGCTGCGAGCTGGGCGACGAAGCGCGTGTCCCAGTCGTCCAGGGCCTCGGCGGCGAGCGGGGTCCTGCGTACGTCGCCGTCGTCCAGGTTGGGCAGGAGGCCGAGCGGGGGCGGGAGCTGGGGGCGGGCGATCATGAAGGAGACTTGCCCGTCGAGGAGTCGGCCGCGGGCCGTCCCGTCCTCTTCCACAGTGAGCCGGGCCAGTTCGGAGGAGTAGAGCCAGCCGGACAGTGTGGCGAGGATGATCCCGCCGGGTCGGGTCTGCTCCACCCACGTATACGGGAGTTCGGTGACGCCACAGGTGGCGATCAGCCGGTCGTACGGTGCACCGTCGGGGTGGCCGGCCAGCCCGTCGCCTGCGATCAGGAACGGCGCGTACCCGGCGTGCCCGAGCGCTGCACGGGCACGGATGGAGACCTCCGGGTCCACCTCCATGGACGTCACGAGGTCTTCGCCGAGTCGGTGGCAGAGCAGGCCGGTGGAGTAGCCGGTGCCCGTGCCGATCTCCAGCACGCGGTGGCCGTCCTCGACCTGGAGGTCTTCGAGCATACGGACGACGAGGCCGGGCAGGGTGCTCGATGAAGTGGGCTCGCGCAGGATCTCGCCGCGGATGTCCCCGGGGGCGATCGTCCCGGCGATCTGAGTGACGAGGGAGGTGTCTTCGTAGCAGCTGCCCAGCCACCGGGGGTCATCGGGGAGGATCGACCGCCACGCGGTGGGGCCGGAGGCCTCGACCCGTTCGAAGAAACCTGCACGAAGGAACTCGTGCCGGGGCACACTATCGACGGCGGCCCGCCACGGGTCGGTGCGCAGATGGCCGCTGTCGGCCAGGCGCTCGGCGAGCGCGAGGCGGAGGCCCTTGTCGTCGGTCACGTCGTGGTCTTCCTCTCCAAGAGGTCGGCCAGGGCTGCGCACATGGGCAGACCCGTCTCAGGTTCCAGCCAGTACCACTGACCGGAGGGGTTGCACTCCAGGAACCACCATGGCCCGTCCTCGGCGACGCAGAAGTCGAAAGCCCCGAAGACAAGCCCGAAGTGGTCCATGTAGTGGTGGAGCGCCGACTCGATGCCCGGTGGCGGTTCCACAGGGGTGTAGGTGAGCCGGTCGTAGTCGGTGCGCCAGTCCAACAGGTCGGAGTCGATACGGACGCAGAACACCTGCCTGCCGATGACCGTCACCCTTACGTCAGCCGTCTTGGGCACGCGCTTTTGGAAGAGGTGCGCCGTACCTGCCACGCCCTGGTCGATGTCCGCCGCCGACACCTCCGCGACCTTGACGACGCTCGGCACATCGTCCACCCGGTACACGGGGTTGTGCAGCGGCTTGTAGATGACCGAGCCGTGCCGCTTGATGAACGCCCGGGCCGCGTCGGGGCTGGAAGTGACGAGGGTGGGCGGCACCAGGAAGCCGGCTTCTACAGCTGCGGCCAGCCCGGACGGCTTGAACTCCGCGTCCCCGATACGGTGCGGGTGGTTCACGTACACGCAGCCAGGCAGTGCGGCCAGCACACCGCCGAGCCCGTAACGGGCCTGAGTGATGGCGAACCGTGCGTCCTGGTCGCTGAGGTGCGGGAAGGCGAACCCGGTCGGCCGACGGTAGTAGAGGGCGCGGACGTCGGCCAGGTCTGCGGTGCGGGAGGGGGTGAGGAGGCGGCCCTCGATCCCGTGCGGGGTGATCTCTGCCTCCACCGACAGCGATGCGGGGAAGTCCCCCGAGTCGAGCCGCACGACCGGGATGTCCCGGCCGTGCAGCTCGCGAATCACCACGTCGGCGGTGGGGTCGTTCAGGCTGGTGACGACCAACACCGGACGCGTGTCAGTCACTGGTCGCTGTCGCTCCCGGTGTCGGTGTCCTGCGTGGTGCCGTCGCCGTCCGGACTGGTGCCCGTGGACGGCTGGGTGCCGGTGCTCGTTCCGTGTCCCGGCATCTCCATCACGTGGCCGGACGCGTCGAAGAACGCGGCGGTCTGGGTGACCGGGTCCAGTCGAACAGTGGTGTGCGCAGCGGCCATCGTGGGATACGGCGCCATACGGCCGACGCCCCACGGGCGCGGGGTGATGGTTCCCTGCGGAACCGCCTCGCTCGTGGGCAGCCGGTCAGAGTGGACGAACATGCCTCTCCTCTGTGTCGTGGTAGGACCCGCCTGGGATGGTCATGGACCTTTCCTCTGCAGCTGAGGCCGGGGACGTGGCCCCAGCGTCGTTCCCGCCCGCGCCGAATGCCGCTCGTACGGGCGGAGCTTGTTACCTGCCCAACGGCCGGGGCCGAACCGGCATCCGGGCCGTCATGCACCCGCTCCGAGGTTCGCCCTTTCCAGGGCTGGTGCTCGGGGCGGGGGTCTGTAGGGGCCCTGTGGCCGACTCTGTCGGTTGGCGAGGCGAGTTCAGTCCTGCCCAGGCCGTACGAGGTCGGAGGGGTCGGTGTTGGCTCCGCAGAGGACCACGACGACCTTTTCGCGGGCGGCGGGCCGGTAGCTGCGGTGCGGCTGCGCGGAGGGCGTCGGGGTGTCCCGGTCGGTTGTGTGCTGGTCGGTTGTGTGCTGGTCGGTTGTGTGCTGGTCGGGGCTGAGCAGTGCGGCCAGGGCGGTGGCGGCGCCGTGTTCGACGGCGATGCGACGGTGGTCCCACAGGGCCTGGCGGGCGCGGGTGATCTCGCTGTCGGGCACGAGCACGGAGCGGACGAGGTCCTGGTCCACGGAGTCCACGGCGTTCAGGGCCATTTCGGATGTGCGGCGGGCGCCGAGGGAGTCGGCGGCGATGGAGTCGACGGTGACGTCGACGGGCTGTCCGGCCTCGATGGCGGCGTTCAGGGCGCGGCAGTTCTCCGGCTCGACGGCGACGGTGCGGATGCCGTAGTGCCGGGCGACGGTGGCCATGCCGGTGAACAGGCCGCCGCCGCCGACCGCGACCACGACGGTGTCCGCGTCGGGCAGTTGGGTGTGGATCTCCTCCATCAGGGTTCCGGCGCCGGCCGCGATCAGATGGTGGTCGTAGGCGTGCGAGGCGAGCGCGCCGGTGGCGGCCGCGTATGCCTCGCAGGCGGCGAGGGCTTCTGCGTACTCGGAGCCGGCCAGCCGTACATCCGCTCCGTAGCCGCGCAGCTTGGCCACCTTCACCGCGGGGGCGGTCTCGGGCAGGAACACCGTGGCGGGCACGCCCAGTTGCCGTGCGGCCCACGCGCACGCCAGACCCGCGTTGCCGCCGGACGCGATGGTCACCCCGGCCCCGGGGAGCCTGTCGGCGTCCCTGTGGGCGAGCAGGAAGTTCAGCGCACCCCGGGCCTTGAACGATCCGGTGTGCTGCATGTACTCCAGCGCCAGCCAGACCTCACACGGCCGCTGGGGGCCGTCGTCGAGGGGGTCGGAGGGTGCGGTGCGGATCGCGCCGGGATCGACCCGGGCGAGGGTGACCGGACGGATGTGTCCGTCGATCCGGTCGAGGGCGTTTTTCACTTCGCCGTACAAGAGGCGCACGTGTCTGCTCCTGGGTGAGTTGTGTCCGTGTTCGGCTAGACGCTGTCTGGCGTCCGCTCGGCGGCGTAGGTGGCTTCTCGCTCACGGGCGACGACCAGCGCGTCCGAACTGAGCCGCTGCAAGACCGTGGTGACCGCCGACAACGCCACGCCCAGTTCCTCGGCCAGTGCGGTGTGAGGGGGTATGAGGGTTCCGGGCGGGTAGGTGCCGTCGCTCAACCGTGCCTGGAGGAGAGCTTCGATGTCCTGGACTCGGTAGGCCCCGGCCGGGAGTGCCTTGGGCTCTCTTCGGTCGATCACGTACAGCCGCTGATATTTGCTGGAACTACCGACGAGCCCTTCGCGTTTCAACGGCCCCAGCGCCACGCAAGCGGTGCTGGGCGCCACACTGAATTCGGTGGCGAGCGTGATCAGTTTCGGGAGCCAGTCCAGGGCAGCGTAGGTGCCGTCCTGAATGCGTTTCCGGACGGCTTCCTCTATCCTCGCGACCTTGTTCGCGGGATGGATGCCTTTTGGTTGCGGGCATGTGGCCGGCTCCTTCGGGTCGATGACGTAGAAGCCGCGCTGTTCCAGCCCGATGAGTTTCTCCCCATGCAGCCGCGTGAACGCGACATAGGCGGTGCTGGTCGACACGCCGAGTTCGCCAGCCAGCGTTCTCGACGTCGGCAGCCACGTGCGGGGACGGTACGTGCCGTCCTGAATCCGCTGCCGGATGACGCCCTCGACCCATCTGACTTTGGACATGCCGGGCGGTCTGCTGTCGACTGACGGCTGGTGCCCGTTCATATGGCGGCCCTCTTCTCGTCCCGCTTCGGGTGCGAGCCGCCGCGCGAGCGCAGTTCCACGCCCGCAGCGGTCAGAGTTCTGTGGATCATCCCGTACGACCGACCGGTCTCATCCCCGAGCGACCGGATACTGACGCTGGTGTCGCTCCTGTACTTGGCGGCCACCGCCTCGCGGAAAGCCTCCCGCTGGGACGGGTTGAGACGACCCCTGATCTCGGCGAAGCGGGTCAGATCGTTCAACAGCGTTTCTCCTCTGGGTCGTTGGGTTCCGTCGGCCGTTTGGCGTACGGTCATTTCTCGCTGCCCTTCCGCGGGGACAGCAGTTGAGCAGCGCCGGTGACGGCCGTGATCGTGAGCACCCCGTTGATGAGGAAGGCGTACGGCGCTGGAGGCCGTGTCGCGTCATCGGCATGCCGCCGGGTCTCCTACCGCAATGCCGGGCACGTCAACGAGTGTGACGTCGTGGAGGGGGGCCGCCAGTTGCGTGGCCAGCGTCCACTGCACACGCCAGTCGGTGTCGTACAGGGTCGTCTTCTCCATGCACAGGACCGGCCCAGGCCCCCTGCCGCGTTCGTAGAGGTTGCCGTACACGCCATCGACCTCGACCCGGCCGACCCGGACGGCCACACACTTGCCCATCAGATGCGGGCACAGGCGTGCGGCCACGGGCGCGCACGGCCGCCATACCGGCGGATGCACGGTGTTCTCCCTCTCAGGCCAGCCCGCCACGCCCCAGTAGTCCTCCAGCAGCCACAGGTGGCCCTGCTCGTTCTTGTCCGAAGGACCGCCGCACACCTGGCACAACAGCTTCCGCATCGCCCGTCGCTGCCGGGGCCCGTGCACGACCCCGAGCAAGGGCTCTCCGTCGCCCTGACGCAGCGCCCACCGCTGCCACAGCGCACCGTTCGTGTCACGGCCCTGAGCGAAGCCGCTGGCGGTGACCGCGCCGGCGAACGCGATGCCGTCCTTGACGACCGTGAGACGCGGCTGCGGCTTGCGCTCACCAGTCCATGCGGCGATGTAGGGCACGGGGCGGCCCTTGTGGAGAAGCCGTTCGGACATGTTCTCTCTCGCGAGTGAGGGGGAAGCAGACGGGATCGGCCGAACACCGTCGAGGAGAAGCGCGCGTCATATGGCGTCAACTCCCACCAGGTCGACGAGCGCGAGGACAGCCAGGGCGAACCGGCGGAGATGACCGAGCGCATGCCCGGAGCGGGGGTGCTCGGCACTCAGATCGATCAGACGCCTCACCTCGGCGATGGGGTACGGCGTCACCAGGCGCGGCGCGAACTCGACCAGCTTCGTGGTGGCCCCCCGCAGCCACCAGGCGAGGGCGGCAATCTCCTGCGGCGTGGGGCGCGCGTGCTCGCCGAGCACCGCCTCCAGGTTCTCGAACAACTGATGGTTGAGGACCTCAAGGGCGAGGGAGCGAAGCAGCGCCGCCTGGAGTACTTCGAGCGCCTCGCGGTCGGTGCGCCACTGACGGTCCAGCAGTTCGACGGCGACGTCGGCGTCACTCATCACCGCGACCATCAGGCGCCCGCTTCGGGGTCCGGGGAGCGGACGGGGTGGCCCTTGAGGATGAGGAGTTCGGGCATGTCTCTCTCACAGCGTTGGGGAGATTGGGAGGGCGTCGGCCGCGCGGCAGGGGACACGCGCGGCCGACGCCGGTCTACGCGCTACCCGGCGTGAGCGGCGGGACGTCCCCGGACGCACCGGCCGGCTTCTCCGCCGCCTTCGCCTGTCGGCGCAAGGCGAACGTCAGGAACCGCGACACCAGGCTCGGGTCGGCGAGAGTGCCGGGGCCGTCCATCGGAACGCACCAGTACGAGCGCTCGGAGTCCGGATGGGTGGCCTCCGGCCGCGGCACACCGACGACGGACCCGATCCCGAGGAACTCCGCCCCCAAATTACGGCGCGACCTGGTCCTCCACTCCGCGCGCCGCCCAGTGCTCACCGGCACGAGCACGTAGTACCACTGGGCATACCGGTCCACGAACACGGGGCCACCCCGCAACGCCTCCGCGAGGAAGGCGTCGACATCCCGGGGGTCATCCGTACCAACGGCCGCGTGCACCAGGGCAGTCGAGATCCGAACCGCACCCAGGAGACCACCGCAGCGAATCAGCGCCGGCCCCCTCCCGGCCCACTGCGCCGAGGCTTTGCCCGGCTCGAACGCGGCAGCCAGAAGCCAGGACCGGACCGCGACGTCACGGTCCCCCCGGGTGTGCACGAGCACGCCGGGCCCTGCCTCAACGGGGGCGCGCACTTCTGGAGAGATGGCTGGTCCTGCGTCTCTGGGGTGGGGCATCGGGGGACTCCCTGGTCCACAGTCATGTTCGGACGTGCGCGGTCACCGAGGGCTGTCACGAGCGTTGCGACGGTCCGCGGACTCCGGCTCGCGGCACCCCGGCGAGGGCACCCGGCCCTGACGGGGATCGGCAGGATCGGGCTCCTCTCCTCGCCGCCGGACCTGATGAGCCTTGGGCCTGGCGGCTGATGCCCAGTCAACGAGCCTCGTGCGGCGAAATACAGGAAGCCTTGCTCCTCTCTGCAGCGACACCGACCGGAAGACTTTGCCCTTCCGTAACCTGAGACCTGGTGGTGAAGGTGACGACAGGGCTACCGTCAGTGCATGGGCGAGAACGTCATCCTCAGACGTCGGATGAAAGAACTCGGGCTCAAACAGGAAGAGTTGGCTGGTCAGCTCAACGATGCGTTGCGGGAGATCACCGGACGGCAGGGGGAATCTCTGAACGCACGGTGCGCAATTGGCTGGCCGGCGCCCATCGCAGACCGATCGGCAGGACGTGCGCGGCTCTGGAGCGGGTGTTCGGCTGCCCGGTGGGGGAATTAGGGTTCAGCGCACCACGCTCAATGCAACACCCCCCGGAGGACTCTGTGCGGCGACGCAAGTTCATCGCCTCAACCGCCGGAACGGCTGTCACCGCGGTTCCGGTCGCCAAACAGCAGCGGTCGGTCGGCATGTCCGACGTGGCGCGCGCAGCTGCGGGAATGAACGCGCTCGTCGAGGCAGACGATCGCCAGGGCGGCCATACGGCCCTGGCGTCCGCAGCGCTCAAATGCCGGGCCGAGGTTCTGGACCTCCAGCGACGCAACGCCAGTGAGCGAGTCCGCCGGGCCCTCTACACGCTGGCCACCGAGTACACGAGCATGACGGCCTGGTTCTACATCGACCTACGCGAGCTGGACCTCGCTCAGAAGTACCTGCACGAGTCGACGACGTTCGCCGGCCTCTCTCAGGACCCGCACACACAGATGCGCGTGTGGAACAACATGACCCTACTCGCCCGCCAGCGGAAGAACTGGCCAGAGGCCTTGGCTGCTGCTCAAGCGGCTCAGGCATCCACCGCCGCCCGCAGGGACCCCTTCTTCAACTCCCTGGGGCACGCCCGCGCCGCCCTCGCGCACGCCGACCTGGGCAACACCAGAGCTTCACAGCGCTCGCTCGGGGCGGCACAGGACGCCCTCGGGAAGGCTCCCGCGGAGCAACGACCTCGCTGGGCAGCCTTCTACGGCAAGGCCGAACTCGACGGGCTCGGGGCCATCATCCTCAACCGGAACGGGAAGCCCTCTGAAGCTGAGGCGATGGCGCACCGGGCTCTAGCCAGGATGCCGAGGGAATTCCGCCGAAACCGCGCCCTGGCCACATGCCAGCTCGCGATCGCGCAACTCCACCAGGAAGAGCCGGAGAGGGCCACAGAAACGGCCGCTAACGTGTTCACCATCATGGAGGGCACTCCTCTGCCCGGACGGATGCGGACCTTGATCGGAGACTTCCACAGGGATCTGCTCCGCGTGGCGCCGTCGAGTCCCTGTGCCCGGGACTGGGCAGACCGTATGCGAGATAAATGGAGTCGAGCGTGACCAGCGTGATCGACCTGCGGCAATACCAGCACGGAAACCTCTCCGAGGGCTTCAAGAAGATGCTGATTGACGTGCACGCGGACGCCTACGCCGACGCCATGGACGACGAGTTCAACCAGCGCTTCCCATGGTTCGTCGACCATTGGACGAGCATGGAGGGCTTCACCTGCGTCGTAGCCTTCGACGGCGATGAGCCGACCGGTTTCGCGTACGGAGCCCCACTTCAAGACGGCCGTGAGTGGTGGCGCAACACCGCCTACCAGCCCAACAACGGGTACACCGCGACGTACGCCGTATCGGAGGTCATGGTCCGCCCCCAGTGGCGAAAGCAGGGCATCTCCGAGCAGCTCCACAGCACCCTCCTCAAAGGGCGCACCGAGGACCTGGCGGTGTTGCTGGTGGACGTCACGCACCCGAAGGTCCAAGAGCTATACGAGTCGTGGGGGTACGTGAAGGCAGGTGAGCGGCAGCCGTTCGCGGACTCCCCGCTGTATGCGGTGATGATCAAGAACCTACGCGGATAGCGGCACTGTTGCCATCGAGCATGGAGGGTCAGCCCGGATGAGGGGGCGAGCCACCACGGTCGTATTCAGTTTTCAAGCACTGCTGCGTGAGCAGGGTGACTCGGTATCGCGCGTACTGAACCGCCACCGAAGCTCTCACCTCCCTGCTGCGCGCGTGAGATTCAGATGACCGGATTGGTCAGCGAGCCGATCCCACCGATGCGGACGCTCACTTCGTCACCGGGCACGACCGGGCCGACGCCGGCCGGAGTCCCGGTGAGGACGACATCACCGGGGTTGAGCGTCACGGCCGCCGTGATGTGTTCCAGCAGTTCAGCGACCGGTATGAGCATGCTGGACGTTGCCGCACGCTGCCGCTCGACCCCGTTCACATCACAGCGCACTTCAAGCTTCACCGGATCTAGTCCGGGAACGATCCAGGGGCCCAGAGGGCAGAACGTGTCGAATGCCTTCGCCCACGAGGGCTGGCCATCCGCACGCTGGATGTCCCGTGCGGTGACATCGTTCCCGCAGGTGTACCCGAAGACGTATTCCAGCGCGGTGTCCGCAGCGACGTTCCGCGCTTCCCGCCCGATGACCACGGCGAGTTCCGCTTCGTAGTGCACTTCCTCCGACTGCTGCGGGTACCGGATGCCAGCTCCCGGACCGATGACCGCGGACGGCGGCTTGAAGAACAGCCGGGGCATCGTCGGCGTCTCCATATGCATCTCGGCCACGTGGTCGGCGTAGTTCTTGCCCACAGCAACAATCTTCCCCGGCTCAACGGGGGCCAGCAGCCGCACGTCGGCCACCGCAACAGTGTCGCCCGAGGGTGCTGAGGACCCACGTATGGGATCGCCGCTCAGCACCTCCAGCACTTCCGCACCTTCCTGACCCATGACCAGGCCATGGAAAGTCCCACCCTTCCAGTCGAACCTCGCGTATCGCTGCGTCTTGTACCGTGGTCCCATAGCCCGCACCGTATCCGCCCGCTCACCTCGGGAACACGGCATCCGTCAGCGTCTACGCGAATTCCGTACGCCACGCTCGGATGCCGCACCGGGCCTTACTTGATTGGGTTCTCGTCGAGCCAATCCGACAGGTCATGGGCGGAACCGAGGGCATCGGGCCGGTTCGTGTCGACGGCTGTCGCGCCTTTGTCCTCGCCCACCGCGATGCCGTCCTCCATGGTGTCGATCAGTTCGTACGCTGGTGACCAGAAGTCGGCGCCCACGGACTTCTCCGCGTTCATCGCCTTCCGCAAGCCGCGGGTCCGCGTCATGAGTGTCTGCATCTGTTCCCAGCACGTCCCCGGCGCCTTTTCGAGGCAGCCGCCGTCCGCGTCGAACTTCGAGACCGCGGCCTGGAACTCGGTGGTCGCGTCCGAGATGCTCACCGTGCCCAAGGCTGCGGCCAGCTTCGCGTCGCCGTCGTCGTCCGAGCTGCTGCAGCCGCTCACATACGAGGTCAACCTCTCAGCGAGAGCGGTCACGGGCCATCAGCCATTTCACGCCGTGACGAATGCCCTGCCCGCTCGTCTCGCCCCGCCACCCATAGCGCCAGCGTCACCCCCGTCGACGCCCCCGCCATCACCGTCATCGCTGCACCCGGCGACGTCAGTTGGGCCACCGCGCCCGCCAGCCCCGCGCTCAACCCCTGCATCGTCAACATGCCCGCCGAGTGCAACCCCAGGGCGTGGCCCGTGAGTTCCGGCGGTGTCAGGGTCAGGAGGCGCTGTTGTTGGATCAGGCTCGCGCCGAAGCCGATCGAGGCGAGGGCGGTGCAGGCCGCCGCCACGGGGATGGGCAGGCCCAGGGCGAAGAGGAGGTAGGGGGCGGCGAGGAGCAACAGCAGAGGCGTCGCCAGACGGTCGCGTATCCGGGGCGGGAGATAGCGGCCGATCGTCACGTCGCCGGTCAGCATTCCGAGGGCCGCGCAGGCGAAGAGCAGGCCGGCATGGGCGGGGGCGTACGCCACGAACAGGGACTCGCAGCCCACGATCAGGCCGTTGGGGACCCAGAGGCCCAGATAGAGGCGGCGGCAGGGGGCGTACGACCAGAGGCGGGCGTTCGTGCGCCAGGTCTCGGCGATGGACGGGCGGCCGGGGGCCCGGGGTGGGCGGCGGGTGAGACCGGTGGCGGAGGTGAGGGCGGCCGTCGCGTACAGGGCCGCCGAGATCAGGAGGGTCGCCTCTGGGGTCAGGAGGGCCACGAGGGTGCCGCCGGTCGCGTAGCCCGCGATCTGGGTGACCCCGTGCATGATGTTGAACACCGACCGCCCCAACAGATAGTCGTCCCGGCCGTCGTTCCCCTCTCCCTCTTCCCTCAGGATCTCGTTCAGCAGGCCCCAGCGGACGCCGCCGCCGAGCGACGCCGCCAGGCCCTGGGCCGCGATCACCGTGAACACCGTCCACAGGGGCAGGCCGAGCAGCGCCAACACGCCCGTGCTGAGCGCGAAGAGGAGCGCCAGGCCCGACACCGTCGCCCTCGGGGGGGGGAGGCGGTCGGCGGCCGAGAGCAGGGTCGTGGCGCCCACCACCTGGGCCAGGGAGGGGCCGAACATGCTGAGCGCCGACAGCAGAGGGGAGCCGGTGGTCTCGTACACCGAGGTGCCGAGCGCAAGGCCGCCGATCGTGGACGCGGCCACCTGGAGAGAGGAGGAGACGAAGAGAGGGGTGAACTCCCTTGTGCTGAAGAGGAGTTCGTAAGGCGAGGAGGACATGGGTGGACGATCACTCCGTCCGCCGGACCGCCGTTAATGTTTCGCGCGTACGCGAAAGCTCACTCCGGAGCACCGGGAGTTCACTTGGGCCTGTGGCAGGTCAACGCCGACACCCTCGCCGGAAGCCGGTTCGTCGTGTCGCCGCTCGCCGAGACGTTCGCGAGCCTGAAGGCGCTGCACGCGGGGGTCGCGGGGCATCCGGGCGAGCGGGAGTGGCTGGCGGCCCATCTGGCCGCGTATCGCGCCGAGTTGGCGCGGGACCCGGTCACCGCACGGCTCGTACGCGCGGGGCTCGGGAAGATGGGGGTCCCCCCGCTCGAGCGAAGCCGAGAGTGGGGGAGGATCGCCGACTTCCTCACTCCCACACCGCGTGAGGGGGAGGGCTTCGAGGAGGAGGTCGCCCGGGTGCGCGGGGCCGATCCGGGGGCCGCGCGAGCCCATCTCGCGGTCTCTCTCCGGGGCCCGCTGCCCGCCGTACTCGACCGCGACGACCTGCCCCGGCGTGCGGCCGACCTCCTCACCTACGTCTGGGAGGAGACCGTACGGCCGTACTGGGAGCGACGGCGGCGTGTGCTGGAGGCTGATGTACTCGCCCGTACGGCGCGGTTGGGTCAGGCGGGGTGGGCGGGCGTGCTGGACGCGTTGCGGCCGGGAATGCGGTGGCTCGGGGAGAACCGGCTCCAGGTGAACCTCCATGAGTATCCGCCTCGGGAGATCTCCGGGGCGCGGCTGCTGTTCGTACCGGTCACTCCGCGGCGGGGCGGGTGGGTGGCCTGGGAGGAGGGCGAGCGGTACGCCGTGGTGTACCCGTGCTCGGGCGTGCTGGCCGGGGGTGGGGAGACCAGACAGGCCGGGTGCGAGGAACCCGGGAAGGGCCGGGCCGGGAGCTCCGGCGGGGCCCCGGAGGCGGCCGTGCCCGTTGGCCTCGGGCCCCTTCTCGGCGAGGCCCGTGCACGCGTGCTCGTCCTGCTCGACTCGCCCATGAGTACGACCCAGTTGTGCGCGGTGACCGGGCAGGGGCTCGGGTCCGTCGGACGGCATCTCAGGGTGTTGCTGGACGCCGGGCTAATACGGCGGGGACGGGCCGGGCGGACGGTGCTGTATGTCCGTACGGCGGTCGGTGAGGTGCTCGTGGGAGCCGGGCGGGAACCCGCACCGAGGGGGCCGCTGTACCGGAGATAGCATCCGTTTATGACTTCCAACAACGCCGGTACCTCTGTCCTCGATGTCGAGATCGGTGCTCTGCGGGGTGGTTCCGCGGAGCTGTCGCAGTACGCCGGTCAGGCCGTGCTCGTCGTGAATGTGGCGTCCAAGTGCGGTCTCACCCCCCAGTACACGGGCCTGGAGGCGCTGCAGAAGCGGTTCGCCGGGCAGGGCTTCACCGTGCTCGGAGTGCCGTGCAACCAGTTCCTCGGGCAGGAGCCGGGGTCGGCCGAGGAGATCGCGGAGTTCTGCTCGGCGACGTACGGCGTGACCTTCCCGATGACCGAGAAGGTCGAGGTCAACGGGGAGGGGCGGCACGCCCTGTACGAGCGGCTGGCCGGGTTCGCGGACGCCGAGGGGCACACCGGGGACATCCGCTGGAACTTCGAGAAGTTCCTGATCGGGCGTGATGGTTCCGTCGTCGGCCGCTTCTCGCCGCAGACCGAGCCCGAGGCGGCGGAGCTGATCGCCGCCGTGGAGAAGGCCATCGGCTGACCGCCCCGCGCGCACACTCTCTGGGCACGGCCCCTGCCCCTGTCCCGGCCCCGGCCGAAGCCGGCCGTTGACCTTGTCCCTGGGGCAAGGCCCACCGTCCTCCTCGCCGGGCGAACCGCGCCCGGTGACGGAGGATGACCCAGTGGACATGGACGACGACACCGACGGCGGTCTGCTCACCATCGGTGTCTTCGCCGCCCGCGCACGGCTGTCGGCGAAGGCGCTGCGGCTGTACGACCGGTCGGGCCTGCTGCCCCCGGCATACGTCGACGAGGTGAACGGCTACCGGTACTACCGCGCCGACCAGGTCGAACGTGCCCGCCTGGTGGCCCTGCTGCGCCAGCTCGACATGCCGCTCGCCCGGATCGCGGAGATCGTGACGGCCGCCGAGTCGGACGACGGTCACGAGGGCCGCGACGGTCACGAGGGCCGCGAAGGCCGCGAAGGCCGCAGCGGGCACGACGGTCATGACGGCCACGGCGGGCACGAGGGCTGCGACGGCCACGGCGGCCACGGCAGGCCCAGCGCCGCCGATCTGCTGGTCGATTACTGGGCCGCGGCCGAGGAGCGGTTCGCGTCCCGGCGGGCCCTTGTCGCCTACCTCCGTGGACGGTTGTCGGGAACGGAGAACGGGATGAGCGACGCATACGGTGATTTCAGGGTCGAAACGGTCGATACGGCGCCTCAGGTGCTGCTGACCCAGTCACGGCACACCCTCGCCGACGAGTTGCCCACGTGGATCGGGGCCTCGCTCGGGCGGCTGGAGGAGGGTGCGAAGGCGTGCGGTGGGATCGCCGGGGCGCCGTTCGTCGTCTACCACTCGGAGGTGTCGCTGGAGAGCGACGGCCCGGCCGAGTCGTGTGTGCCGGTGGGCGACGAGCGCGCCGCCCGGGCGTGGGCGACGGAGCACGGGCGGGCCTGGGACACCCGGGTGCGGGTGGAGCCGGCGGGACGGCTGGCGTACACCCGGATCGCCAAGGCGCAGGTGGGGCATCCGCAGATCCTCGCCGCGTTCGAGGCGGTCGAACGGTGGATCGCCGACCGGGGGCTGAGGATCGTCGGCCCGTGCCGTGAGGTCTACTTCGCCGACTGGGCCTCGTCCGGCCCCGACGACCCGGTGTGCGACGTGGCGTTCCCGGTCGCATCCTGACCCTCGTAGGGCTCGGCCCTTCGCGGGAACGCCCCGCGGAGGGCCGCAGGGCTTTCCCTACGGCCGTAGCGGATCGCACACGCGCTGTCGGCCAACGGTCGGCCGTTGATTAGCGTCTACCTCAACACACGGAGAACGTCTGGTTGGACCCGCACCCGCCCGCACGAGCCGAAACGGAACGGAAGAGCCGCAGTGGCCTTTGCCGAGCTGACCCCACGACGCCCCGTCTCACGCGCCGACAAGCCGTCACCGGCGCGCGAGCCGTGGCGGCAGCGCCATCGAGTGGCCCTCATGTCCGCCCTGTGCGCGCTGCCGCTGTACTTCGTGTGGTGGGCGGTGTTCGCGACCGGCGGCGGCGATCTGGCGGCCCAGGTGGCATGGGCGGAGTTCGCGAAGATGTACCCGGACTCCGCCGTCAATCTGTTCTGGTACGGGGGACTGCACGCGGCGAACTACAGCGTGCTCTCGCCGTATCTGATGGCGGCGCTCGGCGTCGTCCCCGTCACCCTGCTCTCGGGGCTCACCGCCTCCTGGCTCGCCGGCGAGGCCGTCACCCGCATGGGCGTACGCAAGCCGGTGTGGGTCGCGCTGGCGGTGACGTTCTCGCTGTGGTGCCAGGTGGTGTCGGGGCGCTCCACGTTCATGCTGGGCACGGCCTTCGCCCTGGGCGCGCTGGTGGCGGTGCTGAGCGGGCGGACCCCTCGGCAGCTCGCGGTGGCGGCGGTGCTGGCGACGCTGTCCACGCTGGGCAGTCCCGTCTCCGGGCTGTTCCTCCTCGTGGTCGGCGCCGCCTGTCTGCTCCTGCGGGAGTGGGGCCGCGCGGCCTCGCTGCTGGTGCCGCCGGTGACCGTCGTCGCCGTCACCACGCTGCTGTTCCCCTTCAAGGGCGAACAGCCAATGGCGTTCAGCCGGATATGGCCGCCGGTCCTGATCTGCGCGGTGGTGGTGCTGATCGCGCCGAGGGCGTGGCGGGTGCTGCGGCTGAGCGCCGCGATCTACGCCCTCGGCGTGGTGCTGTGCTATCTGATCCCGACCCCCATCGGTACGAACGTCGAGCGGCTCCTGGAGCTTGCGGGCCCGGCGGCGGGCCTCGCCATCGCCCTGCACCGGGGGGACGATCGGGGGGACGGCGACTCCTCGGGCTCCCGGCTGCCGCTGTCGTGGTTCACCCCCCGGCGGCGGACGGTCGCCGGCGTACTCGCCCTCGTCCTCTCCCTGACCTGGCTGACCGGCAAGACGACCGCCGACATCGTCACCAACACCAAGGTGCCCGAGTGGGCCGTGAAGACCGACGGGGTGGTGAACGAGCTGAAGCGGCTCGGCGCCTGGAAGACCCGCGTCGAGGTCGTCCCGGCCCGCGACCACCGCGAGGCCGCCATCCTCGCCCCGTACATCAACATGGCGCGCGGCTGGAACCGTCAGGCCGACGTGGAACGCGGCCGGCTCTTCTACGAGGGCCACAGCGGGACCGAGGTGCCCGAGGGGGCGTTCACGCCGGAGGCGTACAAGGCGTGGCTCTCGCAGTGGGCGGTCGGTTTCGTCGTCCTCGTCAACGGCGAACCGGACGGCCCCGCCAAGCTCGAACACGCCCTGGTGACCAGCGAGCCGGACTATCTCCAGCGGGTCTGGGAGGACGCCAACTGGAAGATCTACCGGGTGAAGAACGCGACGCCGCTGGTCGACAAGCCGGCCTCGGTCGTCAGCGCCGACGGCGCCAACCTCGTCGTCCATATGCCCCGACCCGGCGAGGTCATCGTCCGTGTCGCCTACTCCCCCTGGCTCTGGGCCGACAACGGCTGCCTCACCCCCGACCGCGAATCCAACGGCGACCTCACCGAGTTCACCCGCCTGACCGTCGAGGAGGCGGGGGACGTACGCATCAGTTCGCAATACGGGGGGCCGTCGCGGAAGACGGTGTTGGAGTGCGAGGAGGAAGAGGCGGAGACGGACGAGTGAGGCCGGGGCCGTGAAGTGCGGCCGGGGCCGTGAGCCTTGGCGAGAGAAGCGCCCCTTCCGTCCTGTCGGCGGAAGGGGCGCCTGTCTGTCGTACGGGTCAGCTCACCCGGGTGAGGTCAGCTCACTCGGGTGAGGTCAGCTCACTCGGGTGAGCCGGGGGCCGAAGCCGGGTTCCGTGAGGGCCTTCTGGAGGGCGATGGGTACCTCGACCCCGTCGCCGGAGCCATCGCCGATGATGAGGGAGCCGACCTCGGTGCCCGCCGCGGCCTCGTGCGGGAGCGTTTCGCTCGCGTCGAGTTCCAGCTTGACGGTCTTGCCGGCCCAGCCGACCGCCGAGACGTCCTTGGTGACGACGACCGGGGTCTGCCCGCCGAGCTGGTCGTCCACGTAGCCGACGACGTCGCCCTTCTTCAGGATGGTGTCGGAGGTCAGCGCGTCCTGGGCGGCAACCATGGCCGTCTTGCTGACCGCGTTGACGGTGTCGATGATCGGCGGGGTGTGCTGGCCGAGGATCGCGCCGACGACGATCACCGTCTCGCCGCCTGCCTCCTTCGTGGCCGCGAAGAGGAGGTTGCCGCCGGCGGCCGTGGTGGAGCCGGTCTTGATGCCGATGGCGTTGTCGTACGGGACGAGGGTGTTGTAGTTCCGGTGCTTCAGGCCGGAGGGGTCGGTCCACTCGGGCAGCCTGGTGATGTCGGTCAGGGCCTTCATCTTCACCAGCTCGTTGCCCAGTTTGACCTGGTCCTCGGCGGTGGAGACGGTCGTCTCCTTCAGGCCGGACGGGTCGGTGTACGTGGTGTTCTTCATGCCGAGTTCCTTGGCGGCGGCGTTCATCTTCTTGACGAACGCTTCCTCGGAACCGTTGCTGTCCCAGCGGGCCAGCAGTCGGGCGATGTTGTTCGCGGACGGAATCATGATGGCCGCGATGGCGTCGTACTGGGTGAGCTGGTCGCCCTCCTTGACGGTGTTGAGCGTGGACTCGCCGTCCTTGTAGTAGCCGCCCTCGGTCTCGGCCGTCGCGTCGACGGGGATCGTCTCGCCCTTCGAGCCCGGCTTCATCGGGTGTTCCTTGAGGATGACGTACGCGGTCATCGCCTTGGCGACCGATCCGATGGCGACCGGCTTCTGCTCGCCGAAGCTGTCCATCGTGCCGATGCCGTTGACGTCCATCCAGCCCTGGCCCTCGGCGGGCCACGGCAGAGAGACCTTGTCGCCCTCGAACGCGTACGACGCCTCGGCGGTCAGCGTGAGCGACGGGGTCGGCAGGGGGCGCAGGTACTGTACGACCGCAAAGATGATCACCAGCAGGATCACCAGCGGGGTCCAGATCTTGACCCGGCGGACGGCCGTGCGCAGCGGGGTCTGCGGGGGCGGGGGTGTGTTGGTCAGCTCGGCGAGCAGGTCCAGCGGGGGCTTGGGCGGCAGCGGCTGCTGGGTGGTCCGCTCCGGGCCGATGTGCGGAAGCGCGCGGGTGGCTTCGGCGGGGCTCAACGCCTCCGGCGGGGTGACCGGGGGCTTCGGCCGGCTGGGCTCGTCCAGGGGCTTCAGGGCTACGAATTTGCTGGTGCGCTCGGTCGGGGGCACCGCGGAGTCCCGGACACCCTCGGCGGCGGCCTCGGCGTCATGGGTGCCCTTGCCGGTGCCGGCGGCGTTCTGGGTGCCCTTGGCGTTGCTGCCGGTGTTCTCGGGGGTCTTGGTGTTCTCGGGGGTGTGGGTGCCCTTGGAGGTCGGGTTGGTGGTGCCGCCGAGCTTCAACATGGTGGTGGGCTGGTCCACGGCGGGCAGCCGGGGAGCCCTGAAGATCGCCGTCGCCTGATCCACAGGCCCAACCGCCTCGGCTCCGCCATCGCCCCCCGACTCCCCACCCGCACCACCCGTGCGGCTTTCGTCGTCACCCGCGGGTGGCCCATCCGGTCCGTCCTCACCGTCGGCGACTTCCGCCCCACCGTCTGCCGAAACACGCTGACCGTCCCGGACAGAAGAACCCGGCGAAACAGCACCACCGCCACGCGCGGAGCGGCCCTCCGGAACACCGCCGAGGTCGCGGGTGGACCGGCCGTCCGAGACACCGTCCACGTCGCGCTCGGAACGGCCGTCCCGAGCGTCATCAACATCACGCGACGAACGGGCTTCCGAGGCGCGGTCAACGTCGCGCGCAGAGCGCCCCTCCGGAACACCGCCAAGGTCACTCGCGGACCGGCCGTCCGAGACGCCACCAAAGTCACGCTCGGAACCGTCTCCCGAGACGCCGTCCACGTCGTACGCAGGGCCCCCCTCCGCAGCACCGCCAAGGTCACGCGCGGACCGGCCGTCCGAGACGCGCTCAACGTCGCGCGCGGAGCGGCCGTCCCAAGCGTCATCAACATCACGCGACGAACGGGCTTCCGCGGCGCCGTCAACGTCACGTCGGGAACTGCCCTCCGAGGCCCCGCCGGCGCCGCGCGCGGAGTGGGCTTCCGAGGCGGCCTCAGCGGCGGAGTGGGCTTCCGAGGCGGCCTCAGCGGCGGAGTGGGCTTCCGCGCCGTCGCCCGACCCGGTCCCGTCGTCGGCGTCCGTCTGGCTCTTCGTGTTGCCCGCAGAGTTGTCGGAAGCGCCCTGAGCGGGCTCGGCCTCGTTCTCGGCGGGCTTCTTGCCCCCGGCGGCCTCTTCGGCAACCTCGCGGGACGGGGTGGACCCCGGACCATTCCCCGCGCCGGCGGCGCCGAGCTTCAGGGCGACCGTGGCGCCACCGACCGGGACGGCCCGCGAGTCGCCACCGGTGCTGTCCTTCGCCGCCCCGTCGGCCCCGTCAGGCGAGTCGGCGTCGGGACCGGGCCCGGCGTCGGCCGCCCGCTCCGCCTCATCGCCGCCCGAGTTCTCGTCCTCGGAGCCCTCAGCGCCCTCTCCCCCGGAGCCCTCAGCGGTCTCCCCGACGTCGTCGGCACCCCCGGCGTCCTGCGCGACCTCCGCCTCCTCCGCCGCCTCGGCCTTCGTCGGAGGTTCCTCGGTCCTCCCCGGAGGCTCCTCCGAGTTCGCCTCCCCGGTCTCCGGCTCCTCCCGCTTCGCACCCCGGGCCCACGACGGCCTCCGGTCCTCCGCCTCGGTGGCCTCCAGCAGCGCCTTGCGGGAGAAGACCGCCGTCGCCTGATCCACCTTCGGAGCCGCATCCGTAGCGGTCGAGGCACTACGGAACGGTTCCCCCGTCGACGCACTACGAGACGCACTACGAGGCGAACCCGTCGCCGACGAGCCACCCCGACCGGAGTCCGTAGCCCCCGACGCACCCTCGGCCGAACCTGTCGTCGAGGGCGCGGCCCCAGCCGAACCCCCCGGCTCCGTCGGCTCCGCCCCGCCTCGTGGGGTATCCGGCGTGCCGGCCATGGAGACCCGGGGGTCGGGGGCCGTCGGCCGGTTCGGGACCGGTGCCTCGTCCCCCGTCGTCGATGTCGTCGACGACTCGTACCGCTTCGACCTGTCGGGGGACGTGCCCGCCACCGATGCCTCCTCCCGCGCGCCGCCCGCCCTCGGAGCCCGCGCCCTACCGAACCGTGAATCCGTGAAATCCTGGAACCCGCCGCCCGGACACTAGTGACCCCGTACGCCACCGCGCCCTGCCGGTGTCCGAACCATGTACCAGTGTCCTGTGTGCGGGCTTGCCCCATGCGGTAGACGAGAACGACATACCTACTGGTTCCACTACATTCCGGTCACGCACCCTCGACAGACCAATGTGAGAGGGGTCACCCTGTCATTCATCCACGCGGGGAGGCATGGATGGGCAGGAGCCGCAGAACACTTCCGGAGGAGCTTCTGCTGCTGGCGTTGGACCCGGCCACGGGTACCACCGCACAGCCGCAGTCGCTCGACCTTGGTCTGGCCGGAGCACAGCTAGTGGAGCTGGCGCTGGCCGGACGGATAGCCCCTGACGGGGATCGTATCGCCGTGGTGTCCCCACGGCCGACTGGAGATCCAACCTTGGACTGCGCACTGGAGTTGCTGCGAAGGCGCGGCGCTCCCGTACGCGCCGTCCACTGGATCGGCGGACCCCGTCTCGGGCTCCGCCAGACCTACCTGTCACATCTGGAGCGTTGCGGCATGGTGCACGCCGTCGCGGGCCAGATGTGCGGAGTGCTGCCGACGACGCGCTACCAGGCGACGGACACGGCCATCAGCCGGGAGATCAGGGCCCGGCTGGATTCCGCGATCCGTACCGGTGTACCGCCGGACCCACGCACGGCCGCGCTCGCCGCCCTCGCCCACGCGGTGGGCCTGGGCAAGCACCTGTACCCGGGGAACGAGGGACGCTCGTCCCGCTCCCGGCTGCGGGATCTGATCCGGCACGACCCCATGGGCGGCCTGGTGGCCCACGCCGTCATGGACGTCCAGAACGGCGTGGCCGCACAGCCACGTCGCAGCCCGGCACCGACCGGCCGTCAGGCCGCCCCCGGCGCCAGGCCACCCGCCGCACCGGAACCCGCGCGCGGCGTTCCGATGCAGCCACGCCGGGGCTCCATGGCCCGCGTCGTGGCGCACTGAGCCGCCCCCGGCACAGCGCCGCACCCAGCACCACCCTCGCAACACCCAGCACCACACGTACCGTTGAGCACCGAACCGCCACAAGGGACCCAGAGCCCGGTTCGGGAGCCGCAGGCTCGCGCGGGGCGCGTGGGGTCGTATCCGTACGACGAGTTGGACAACGTCGAAGAACGACGACGACTCGTACGGCGACCCCACGGCCCCGCGCGGCCGCGTGTGCCGGGCACCTCGTCGAGGGCCGTGGCTGGAAACGCGCGAGCGCGCTGTCGTCGGCCTCAAATGACCTCGTTTCCGGCGGAGATCGCCCCGCGGCGGAAAAACACCGGCGCAAACGGCGCATGCACAGCGCATATCCGCTGTTTTCCAGCGGTACACGGCACCTTGGTGGCAATCTGCTCAGCAGCAGATACGCAAAGTAGAGTAAGCAGCCGGAGGTGCACGTCCCGTGGCGTCCAATGTCAATCCCACCGTCCGGCGCCGCCGGCTGGGCCAGGAGTTGCGCAAGCTCCGCGAGGACAAGGGCATGACGGCAGAACAGGTCGCCGACCGTCTGCTCGTCTCCCAGTCCAAGATCAGCCGCTTGGAGAACGGCCGCCGCAGCATCAACCAACGCGATGTGCGCGACCTCTGCGGGGTCTACGAGGTCGAGGACCCGCGCCTCGTCGAGCATCTGATGCAGATGGCCAAGGACTCACGCCAGCAAGGCTGGTGGCACGCGTTCGGTGATGTGCCGTACAGCGTGTACATCGGCCTGGAGACGGACGCCGAGTCGTTGCGGGTGTACGAGCCCCAGACCATCACCGGTCTGTTGCAGACGCGTTCGTACGCCGAGGCCGTTGTGCGGGGCGGGTCGCCCGAGGCGTCGGAGCAGGAGACCGAGACGCGGGTCGGAGTCCGCCTGCGCCGACAGGAACGCATCACGACCCAGAAAGAGCCCTTGCGTCTGTGGGCAGTTCTGGACGAGGCGTGCCTGCGTCGTGTCGTCGGGAGCCGTCAGGTGATGCGCGAGCAATTGGAGCACCTGACCGAGATCGTCAAACTGCCTCATGTCACCGTTCAGGTGCTGCCGTTCGAGGTAGGCGCGCACACCGGCATCAACGGCCAGTACTCGATTTTGGAGTTCACCGACGCCGCCGATTCGACCGTGGTCTACATCGAGGGCGTCAACAGCGATCTGTACCTGGAGAAACCGCACGACGTCCAGGAGTACACGGTGATGTACGAGCACCTGCGGGCGCAGGCCCTCAGCGCGGAACGGTCACGTCAGTTCATCGAGGACGTGGCGAAGGAGTACGCCCGCTGAGCGACTCCAACACCCAGAGGGCGCGACAGGGTACACCTCTGCACATACCAGGGAAAGACCACAGAGGCATACTCCACCCGCACGAGTGAACGGTCGCTTCATCTGCCGATCCTGGCGAGTAGCGTCGATCACGCCAATCAAGCAATGCCCATTGGCGTAAACCCGTACCGCGACTTCCGGACAGATCTCGCGGTACGGCGACAGCAACTCAGCGACGAACTGGCTAGCGGAGCACACATGGCAATCCTTCTGGGTGTCACGGAATCGTGGGTGACGTCCTCCTACACCAACAACAACGGCGCATGCGTCATGGTCAGGTCGACCACCGAGCAGGCACTGGAACTCGGGGACACCAAGATCCCTGATGGCCCCAAGGTGACGTTCCCCGCCGACGCGTGGAGCACATTCGTAGCATCGGTCAAGTAGGCCACCGATCCACATCCGTTACAGCACAACTTCACAAGCATCACCGCAAGAGCCCTCTCGACCGGCCCGCCGTCCCTGCCGAGGGGGCTCAGCCGTGCTCAGCCCGCCAACTTGCCGAGCAACGCTGCGGAGTCCTCGACCGACAGCGCGACATCATCGATCAGAGCCCTCATCGCTTTCTGATAAGCGCCCACCTCCTCGGAGTCGTTCGACATGAGATTGGAGGCGAGCAGTTCATTGCAGACGGTAGTTCCCCCGCCCTCGTACTCGAGAAGTACAAAGTCACCGTGGCTTCCGGCATGGACCGATCGATGCAGCGGCACGATCTGCACGGTGACATTGGGGCGCATCGACATTTCCTGCACCCTTCGGCGTTGATCCCGCATGATGTGCGGCTGCCCGTCGAACTCATTGTGCAGAGCCGACTCCTGGATCACGACATGCAGTTCGAACGGCCTCGACATGCGCGTCAGGATGGCCTGGCGTGCGGAGTTCATGTCTGCGACGACATCCGCCTTGCGGGCCGAGGCGCCCGGACCGTCATTGGTGATCACCACAGCTCGTCGATACTCCGACGTCTGCAACAGGCCAGGAAGAATCATGGAGCTGAAAATGAACTCTCGCACCGCCTGCGACTCCAGCTCGACAAAGTCACGGAACCCATGTGAGATCACATCCCCGTACCGCGTCCACCACCCGACATCGTCGGCGTCCCTGCACAACCGCTCGAAGTAGACCCGGCTGTCGTCCTCGACCCCATAAAGATCCGCGAGCCGCGAGTACGTGTCGAGCGACAGCTTCGTCCTCCCCGTCTCCCACCGGCTCGCCGTCGCCAAGCTGACCTCCAGCCGGTCCGCGACCTCCTGAAGCGTCAGCCCCTCTGCCGTGCGCCACTGTCGAAGCTGTGCGCCGACTCGGCGCCGGCGCGCGGATGTTCCCTCACTCATGCAGACCTCCTGCCGGAAGTCTGGCACTTGCAGCACCTCCATCACATCACCCTGAAGGGTGAAAACTTTCAGAGCAATCAGATTCCCTTGCAATGCCATCCGGGAGCGGAGCACACTCCATCCGTCGCCAGTTGCACGCGGCCGTCCCTCGGCCCGCGTCCGTCGAGCGCGGAGAACGTCATGTCTCAGCCAGGAACATCCCGAGCAGCCGTCGTCTATCTCTGCACCACCGTCCACACGGACCCACAGCCCCTGCTTCAGGCGTGCGCGGTCTACGCCGCCCGGCGGGGCTGGTACGTCCTCGACTCGTTGCACGACGCCACCGGGCAGAGCGATCCGACCGAGAGCGGCCAACGTCCGGCCCTGGCCCGTGCCATCGAGGCGTTGGACACGAGTGAGGCATCGGTACTGCTCACGGTCTCGCCGGGGATGATCTCGCCGCTCTCGACGGAGTACGACCAGGTGACCCGCCGCGTGGCGGATGTGGGCGGCTTCATCCACTCCATGGGGTGGACCGAGGTCCAGTCCCACAACAGCCGGTTCGCATAAGCGAGTTCGGGTCGGGCAGCACACTCGGGGACTGGCCGTCAGCGGAGTTCGTTCGCGTAGCGGTCCGTGCCCGGGACCGTGGGGATGAAGGGGGCCAGTAACTCCAGGTTGCCCAGGCCGGATTCGGCTACGGCGGTCCCCAGTCCCTCGAAGCGGTCCGTCCAGCACTCCCTGGGGTCCGCCTCCAGGAACCACAGCAGGGTGAGCCGGGTATCGACGCCCTCGACCTGTTTGACGTACGACATGCGGTCGAGGGGGAGGGGGGTGGGGCGGAAGAGCGTGACCATGGCGGCGGGGGAACCGGCGAGGCGCTTGGGGAGATGGCGGGAGCGCAGCCACTTCAGCAACTCGGCGCGTTCGGCGGGGCCTTCCGCGTCGATCACCTCCAGCACCAGGCCCGCGTACGGGTGGTCGAGGGCGTGGAAGTCCCGGGGGCCGGCGGCACCGTCGCGGTAGACGGTCGCCTCGTGGTCCTGGAAGGCCGTGAAGACGTGCGTACGGTCGTGATAGACGCGTGCGTCGCGATTGAGCCGTTTGTTGATGGCGACCGTCCAGCGCATGTGGTCGTCGTAGCGGCCGTCGGTGATCCAGTACGTGGAGAGGTAGCAGCCCGCGGTGACGGGTTCGGCTATCGCCGACTTCTCGGGTACGCGGAGGAGTTGGAGGTCCCGGGTGGCGACCCAGCGGCGGCCCGCGTACATCCAGGGCATCGCCATCGCACCCGCGTAGTAGTGGTCGTCCTCGTACCAGCGGTTGTACGCGTGTTCGTGGCCCGGATGCGGCTCGACCATGGTGATCAGGGCGTGGCCGAGACCCACGCCGTACGGGCCGACGGCGGCCAGTTCGGCATAGGTCTCGCTACGGGTCTCGCTACGGGTCTCACTGCGGGTCTGACTGCGGGTCTGGCTGTTGGTCTCCTCGCTCACGGTGCTCCCCTTCCGTCCTCCTGCGGTCGGTCCTACTCTGACGGTCCGTCAGATAGGGCGCCAGAGCCGGGAGGCATCGGATGACGTCACTGCTCGCCGGCAAGACCGTCGTCGTGTCGGGGGTCGGGGCCGGGCTCGGCGGACGGGTGGCCGCGGCGGTCGTACGGGACGGCGGGAACGCGGTGCTGGGGGCGCGTACCGAGGCGAACCTCGCCAAGGCCGCGGCCGAGTTGGACCCGGGCGGCGCGCACACGGCGTACCGCGCCACCGACATCACCGACGAGGCGCAGTGCGAGGCGCTGGCGGCGCTGGCGCGGGAGCGGTTCGGGGGCGTCGACGCGGTGGTGCATGTGGCCGCCTGGGACTCGTACTTCGGGGGGCTGGAGGACGCCGACTTCGGCGTCTGGCAGTCGGTTCTCGATGTGAATCTGCTGGGGACGCTGCGGATGACCCGGGCCTGTCTGCCGGCGCTGAAGGCCGGGGGCGGCGGGTCCGTCGTCTTCATCGGGACGCAGTCGGCGGTCGCCGCGCCCTCGCGGGTGCGGCAGGCGGCGTACGCGGCGTCCAAGGGGGCGCTCACGAGCGCGATGTACTCGCTGGCGCGGGAGTTGGGGCCGTACCGGATACGGGTCAACACCGTGCTGCCGGGGTGGATGTGGGGGCCGCCGGTCGAGGCGTACGTCCGGTTCGCGGCGCGGAGCGAGGGCGTACCGGAGGCGGAGGTGCTGGCGCGGCTCACCGAGCGGATGGTGTTGCCGGAGCTGGCCACGGACGGGGATGTCGCCGACGCGGCGGTGTTCCTGGCGTCGGACCGGGCGCGGGCGATCACGGGGCAGTCGTTGCTCGTCAACGCCGGGGAGCTGATGCGCTGAGAGCCGGGCCTCGCACCGGCCCAGTAGATCTTTTTCGGCCAACCAGCCGTTCATGTACCTGAATTGAAGTCACCGCTCGGAACTTTTTTACCCCCTCTTGACCTACCCCTTCCTTGCCGCAGACATGCCACGGAATTCACAGTTCACATGCCTGACCCTGGCGGCGGACCCTGGAAGGGGGCCCATGAACAGTCTCGACTGGGCCGTGCTCATCGGATACTTCGGTGTGATGGTCGTGATCGGTGTCTGGTCGCACAAGCGGGTGGACAACGTCAGTGACTTCTTCACCGCCGGCGGCAAGATGCCGTGGTGGCTCTCCGGCATCTCGCACCACATGTCGGGCTACAGCGCGGTGATGTTCACCGGATACGCCGGTATCGCGTACACCTACGGCGTGACGTCCTTCGTGACGTGGTCCTTCCCCATCGCCCTGGGCATCGCGATCGGCTCGAAGCTCTTCGCACCGCGTATCAACCGGCTGCGGTCCCGGCTGCATGTGGCGTCCCCGCTCGAATATCTGAAGAACCGTTACAACCTGGGTACGCAGCAGGCGTTGGCGTGGTCCGGGATGCTGCTCAAGATCGTGGACGTCGGCGCCAAGTGGGCCGCGATCGCGACCCTGCTGTCCGTGTTCACCGGGATCTCCCTCAACCAGGGCATCCTCATCACCGGCGGCATCACCGCGATCTACTGCACGATCGGCGGTCTGTGGGCCGACGCCCTGACCGAACTGGGCCAGTTCGCGATCCAACTCCTCGCCGGGATCGCGATGTTCATCGCCGTCGTCGGCAAACTCGACGACCACGGCGGCTTCTTCGGCGTCTGGGACGACCCGAAGCTCCAGGGCCACGCCGAACCACTGGTCGGCCCCTACGGCACGGTCTTCCTGCTGGCGTTCCTCTTCATCAAGCTCTTCGAGTACAACGGCGGCATGCTCAACCAGGCCCAGCGGTACATGGCCACGCCGACGCCGTACGAGGCCGAGCGCTCCGCCCGGCTGTCGGCGATCCTGTGGCTGGTGTGGCCGCTGGTGCTGTTCTTCCCGATGTGGATGTCACCGCTGCTGGTGACGTCGGAGAAGGGCGACGGATCGGACTCGTATGCCCTGATGACGGAACAGCTGCTGCCGCACGGGCTGTTGGGGCTGGTCATCGTCGGGTTCTTCTCCCACACGATGGCCATGTGCTCCTCCGACGCCAACGCCATCGCCGCCGTCTTCACCCGTGACTGCGCGCCGGTGATCTGGCGTCGGGCGCGGACGTGGACGGAGGGGCAGGGGCTGCGGGTGGCCCGGGTGACGACGGTGGTCTTCCTCGGACTGTCGATGGCGGCGGCGACCCAGGTCAACTCCCCCGCCTTCAAGGACATCATCACCGTCGTCATCAAGTGGGTGGCCGGTCTGATGGGCCCGATGGCGATCCCGATGATGCTCGGTCTGCTCCGGCCGTTCCGCCGCTCCGGGCCGACGGCGGCCCTCACCAGCTGGGCCTGCGGTCTGTTCGCCTTCTGGCTGGTCAACTACCCCATCCACTGGAACATCGACGGCGGCGTCCCCCTCCAGTACCAGGTCTCCATCCCGCTGGCCGTCTCCCTCGTCCTGTACATCGTCATCGGCTACATCAAGCCCGAGGACACGCCGGAACGCCTTGCGCTCATCGAGAAGATCAATACCGATGGGGACGGGGACGGATACGGCCGGGGTGGGGCGGAGGTTGGGGTGAGTGCGCGGGAGAGCTCGGGGGGTTGAGGTTGCGGGGCGTGTGCGGGTGGGTGGGGGCTGGTCGCGCCCACGCGGCGGAGCCGCACGTCGACATCGCCCCGCGCCCCTTTGGTGCCTGCGGCACCTCAAAACTTGGCGCAGGCACCCTGCTTTTAAGGGGCGCGGGGAACTTCGCGAGCAACCACACACCACCCGCAGCCGCCCCACAACCCCCACCCCCCGAGCTATTGGGCGACCACTCCGCCACCACCACGCTCGCGCCGCATGAACACATCCACCTCGTCCTCGGTCTCCAGGGTGAAGCCATGCCGTTCGTAGAGGCGGCGGGCGGGACTGCCCTGGAGGACGTTCAGGCGGACCAGCAGGTTCTGTTGGTCGCAGCGGGCCAGCAGGTGCTGGAGTACGGCCGTGCCGATGCCGCTGGCTTGGAATTCGGTGGCGAGGTAGAAGTGCTCCAGCCAGTGGGCCTCCGGCGTCGGGCGCAGGGCCACGCAGCCGGCGAGGGCGGTGTCGACCTCGATGATCCAGGTGTGGGCGGGGTCGTAGGCGTCGCGCAGGCGCTGGCGGACGCGGTGGGAATCGTAGCGGCCGAGGCGTTCGAGATCGGGTCGCATGACGACGGCCCGCAGCTCCACGAGGGGTTCGATGTCCGTGGGCCGCGCCTGCCGTAGCTTCCAGTCCGCCATGATCGGCACGTTACCCGGCCCCGTCCGGCCTCTTCGGCGGGGCCCGGCGGGTCACCGTTCACGCTCGCGGATACCTCGCCAGCCACCCCGGTGACGCCCCGCCGGGCCCGTGCAGGGCCGGGCCCTGGGTCATCTCCAGGGCGAAGTCGTCGGCGAGGACGAGGAGGGACGGGCGGCCCTCCAACTCCGCCAGCCAGGCCGGGGGCAGCGCCGTCTCGCCGTGGAGGGCGCCCAGGAGGCCGCCGGTGAGGGCGCCGGCGGTGGCGGAGGGGCCGCTGTGGTTGACGGCGAGGCAGAGGCCGTGGCGTATGTCCTCGCCCACGAGGGTGCAGTAGATGGCGATGGCGAGGAGGCGGTCGGCGGTGGCGTTGCCGACGAGGGCCTCCACGACGACCGCCGAGGGCGGGCCCTGGCGTACGGCGGTGAGGGCCTGTTGGAGGGCGTCGGCGACGGGCTGGTTGCCCGGGCGCGCGGCCAGCAGGACGAGGGTCTTCTGTACGGCGGCGTCCAGGCTCTCCCCGCGCGCCAGCGCGTGCACGATCACCGCGTACGAACCGGCCGCCAGATACGCCGTGGGGTGACCGTGGGTCTGGGCCGCGCACTCCACGGCGAGTTGGAAGACGAGCTGCGGCTCCCAGCCGACGAGCAGCCCGAACGGGGCCGAACGGGCCGCCGCCTCCGCCCCCGCCTCACCGGGGTTCTTGGGGGCGTCGAGGGTGCCCATCGTGTCGTCGCCGAAGCCGAGCAGACAGGCGCGGGACGGGTCACGGCGGGCGTAGAGCCATTCCTCGCGGGCCAGCCAACCGTCGTCCTTGCGGCGTTCGTCGGGGCCCCAGTCGCGCTGGGTGGCCGCCCAGCGCAGATACGCGCGGTGCAGATCCGTCGGCGGATGCCAGGCGCCGGTGTCCCTGCGCACCTGGGCGCGGACCAGACCGTCGACCGTGAACAGCGTCAGCTGGGTCAGATCGGTGACGGCGCCACGTCTGCCGTAGGCGGGGGCCATGTCGGCCAGGCCCTCCGGGCCGTACGTCTCGACGATCTCGGCCGGTGTCAGCTCGTCGACCGGCGCGCCCAGGGCGTCGCCGACGGCGGCGCCCAGCAGTGTTCCGCGCACCCGGCTGCGGAAGTCCTGCTGCTCGCTCCGCCCCCACACGGCACCGACTGTCGCACCCACCCCGGCCTCCCTCACGGCACCACGACGTACGTCAGTACGTAAGTACATCCGTACGCCCGTACCCCCCGACCAGTCCAGCACTGTAATCGAACGGGAACGGTCCGTTCAGCCCTCTCGGAAAGCACGATCGCCCGGTTGTCGCCGCCGATTCCCGCCCCCCGGCCGCGACACCGATCGGATGTGAACAGACAAGGTACTGGCAGAGTCTGTACGACGTCCCGGGGGCCGACTTCAGGAGGATTCGGGGGCGGCGGTGACGGATTCGGGCATGTCACCCGCCGGCCGTGTGGTTGTCCGGCCGGGGCGCCGTCTCGGCGGTGGCGGCCGCCGCCCGCTCGCGTACGTCCTGGAGCCATGAGTCGTCGGGGCGGAGGGCGAGGGCGGCGTCCGCGTCGGTCAACGCCCTTGCTGGGTCGCCGAGTTCGAGGTGGAGGGCGGCGCGGTGGCGGAGCGCCCAGGCATAACCCGGCAGGAGCGCCAGGGCGGTGTCCAGGTCGGTGAGGGCGTCCTCGTGGCGGCCGAGCCGGAAACGGCTGACGCCTCGGCTGGCGTACGCGGAGGCGTAGAGGGGGTCCAGCGCGAGGGCCCGGTCGTAGTCGACGAGGGCCTCCTCGTCGCGGTCGGCGGCACGCAGGGCGTCGCCCCGTTCGCACAGTACCCAGGGGACGTCCGGGGCGAGGGCGGCGGCGTGGCGCAGATCGGCCAACTGCCGCTCCCGCTCGCCCCGGGCCCGCCGTACGCGCGCCCGGCGCACCAGGGCCCACACGTAGGAGCCGTCGAGTTCCAGGGCGCGGTCCAGGTCGGCGAGCGCCTCGTCGAGCCGGCCCTGCGCCTGCCGTACGGCGCCCCGCGAGGCCCACGTCGAACGGCGGGTGGGGGCCAGGGCCACGGCCCGGTCGAGATCGTCGGCGGCGGCGTCCAGGTGGCCGAGGAGGCGCTGGTGGTCGCCGCGCAGCATGAGGGTCTCGGCGTCGTCGGGGGCGAGCGCGTCGGCCCGGTCGAGGTCGGCGACGGCACCCGCGTGATCACCGGTACGGGCCCGTACGACGGCCCGGCCCCGGTACGCCGTGACCAGCTCGGCGTCGAGACCGAGGGCGAGGTCGTACTCGCCCACGGCGGCCTCGTACGCCTCGCCACGGGACAACTCCCGCGCCCGAAGGGCCCGAGCGAACGCTTCCCGCCGGGGGCCGAGACCGGCACGGAGGATGAGCAGCCCGAGGGCGTCGTGGATACCGCCGCCGATGCCGGGGGTGGGCGTGGGGGTGGCTCCCGGGCTGGGGCTGGGGCTGGGGCCGGCTTCGGGGCTGGAGCTGGTTCCAGGTCCGCCGGGCCCGCCAGGTCCGCCGGTGGCCGCGTGACCGCCGCCAGGCGCCGCGTGATGCCCGCCAAGGTCCGGCTGACCGCCACCGGGTCCCGCCTGACCATCAGGTGCCGCCTGACCATCAGGTGCCGCATGGCCACCGGGCGCCGCGTGACCGCCGGGCGCCGCGTGACCGCCGCCGGGCGCCACATGAACGCCACCGAGTCCCGCCTGACCGCCGCCCGGCGCCGCATAGCCACCGCCAGGCCCCGCCTGACCGCCGCCGAATGTCGCACGACCGGCCTCGCCCCCGGCCATGTCGCCGCCTCCTCCACCGCCCCGCTCCAACGCGGTCAGCAGGTCGTCCCCCCATCGGCCCGTGTGCTCGTCGTCGGCGTCCCGGCCCGCCTGGGTCAGGGTCTCGGCCCAGCGGCGGGCGACGTCCCCGCCCTCGCCGCACGCGTCCACGACGTCCCGCAACGCCCCGTCCAGCGCGCCCCGCTCCCCCGCGCACAGCAGGTGGTACGTCTCCGCCAGCCGCAGTTCCCGCCAGCGGGCGTCGGCCCACAACCGCCCGGCGTCCCCACGGCCTCCGGCGCCCGCACGGGCGCCCGCACCCGCATCGCCACCGGCGCCCAACCGCCCTGCGGCCTCCCCCGTCTCCGCATCCCGCCGCAGGTCCGCTTCCCTCTCCACCCGCCATCGTCCGAACGCCGTCGCCAACCCCCGGTGCCGTTCCGTCCATGCCCGGGGTGCGCGGAGTCGCTGGAGGCGGGACATGGGGGTTCGTACGACGTCGTGGTAGACGACCCGGTCTCCCCGGTCGGTCACGAACGGCAGCCCGCGCAGCCAGCCGAACAACTCCTCGGCCGCACCGGGCCCCTCGCCGCCGTCGGCGGCCTCGTCCACCGCCGCGCGGAACACCTCCGCGTCCAGCCAGCGGGGCAATGCGCAGGTCAGTGCGGCGGCCCGGCGTACGGGGTCCCGTTCCCACCTCAGGAAGCGGTCCACGGCGGTCGCGCTCGGGTCGCCGGCGTCGGTGAGGTCGTCGAGGCCGGTGGGGCGGGACTCGGCGAGGGTGGAGACCAGCAGGGGCAGGCCGCCCGTGAGCCGCAGGACCTCGGCGACCACCGGCTCCGCGAGCACGCCCTTCGCCGCCAGCAGCCCCCGCGACTCGGTCTCCGTGAACGGGCGGAGCGGCAGTTCGAGGACGAAGTCGGTGAGGCCCGCCCAGCGGCCGGTGTCGAGGGGGAGTTGGCCGGCGGTGACGAGGACGACGTTGCCGGGGAGGGCGCCGTAGCGGTCGCCGATGACGATGTCGTGGAGCCAGGGGTCCAGGAAGGGGCCGGTCCGCTCGTAGGTGTCGAAGAGCAGCACCAGCCACGGCACCTCGGCGGCCACCCCGGCCAGTTCCTCCAGCAGCACCGGCGTCAGCACCCGCTCGGGCGCGAGCAGCAGCTCGGCGTCCCGGTCACCGCGCGCACGGGCCCCGCCGAGCCCGGTGGGCCGCAACCGGTCGGCCTGCCGGGCGAGTTGAGCCGGATCGACGGCACCCGCGAACGGCCCCACCACCGGTACGAGGCCCAGCGCCACGAGGGTCGCCCGAGCCGCCGCCATACTGACCGCGGAGGGCCCGCCCTCGACAGTTCGCCCCTCCCCGTCCTCCCCCGCCTCGGCCCAGGCCCGCGCCGCCGCCGACTCCGCCTCGTACCGCCGTTCGTGATGCGTGGCGAGCAGCCGTTCCAGTTCCTTGAGGCGCCGCCCCTCACGGGCGAACCGGTCCGCGACGACCGCCATCGCCTCCACCACGCTCCCCACGCCGTCGTCGACGTACGCGGTGAGCGCCCCGCACTCCCGGGCGATCTGCTCCAACTCCCGTACCAGGAAGGTCTTTCCGATGCCGGCGTTGCCGTGGGCGTGGAAGCGGAAGCGGCGGCGTTCGTCTTCGAGGGGGAGGTCGAAGGTGGCGCGGAAGGCCGCGCGTTCGGCGGTACGGCCGACAAAGCCCTGCCGGGTACGCCGCCGGATCAGCTCCCTCATCGTGGGAACGCCCGACGACTGCCCACGCCCCATGCCCCGCACCACAGCACTCCTCCACCAGTCATGACATCCCCATGGGACGTACCCATGGGACGTACCCAACGCGCCGAAAAACAACTGGGGTTGACCCCCGCGCGACACACATAGTTGGACCATGGCTGAAAAACAGACCTCCCGTGGCTCCCTCCTCTCCCTCGCCCGCCCCCTCCCCCTCGCCTCGACGCTCCTCGTCGGCACGGTCGCCCTCTACATGGCGCTCGTCGCGTTCAGCAACATCACCGACTTCGGTACGAACCAGCAGTTCGTCCAGCATGTGTTCGCCATGGACACCACGTTCAAGGACGAGGACCTGATGTGGCGGGCGATCGAGTCGAAGGGCGTCCAGAACACGGCGTACGTCCTGATCATCATCTGGGAGACGGTCTCCGCGCTGCTCCTCATCGCCGCGACCTACTTCTGGACGACGGCCCTGCGCGGCCGCGGCCCCCTCCACACCGCCCGCCGCTACAGCACCCTCGGCCTCCTGATGGTCCTCCTCCTCTTCGGCGCCGGTTTCATCGCCATCGGCGGGGAGTGGTTCGTGATGTGGCAGTCCGGCGACTGGAACGGCCTGGACGCCGCCCTCCGCGTCTTCCTCCTCAGCGCCGTGGTCCTCGTGGTGACGTACCTGCCGGCGAACGAACGGACGGACGGCTAGGGCGACTTCGGCGCGGGGCCTGGTCACGGCGGACCCGGCCCCGCCCCGCGCCCCCTCAGTCCAGCACCGGCAGCAGCTCCGGCAGATGGCCGTCCGACGCCGCCGCCGCGCGCCGGCGCTCCTCCGGCACCGGCCCGTACAGCGTCGTACGCGGCCTCGCGGGCCGGCCTGCCGCCGCCGCGACGGCGATGAGGTCCTTGACCGACTTGTACGAGCCGTACGACGAGCCCGCCATGCGGGAGATGGTCTCCTCCATCAGGGTGCCGCCCAGGTCGTTGGCGCCCGACCGCAGCATCTCGGCCGCGCCCTCGGTCCCCAGCTTGACCCAACTGGTCTGGATGTTGGGGATGTGCGGGTGGAGGAGCAGCCGGGCCATGGCCGTGACCGCGCGGTTGTCGCGCATCGTGGGGCCGGGGCGGGAGATACCCGCCAGATAGACGGGCGCGTTGGTGTGGATGAACGGCAGGGTCACGAACTCCGTGAAGCCGCCGGTCTGTTGCTGGATACGGGCCAGCGTCCGCAGATGGCCGAGCCAGTGGCGTGGCTGGTCGACATGGCCGTACATCATGGTCGAGGAGGAGCGGATGCCGAGTTCGTGGGCGGTCGTCACCACCTCGATCCAGGTGGCCGTGGGCAGCTTGCCCTTGGTGAGGACCCAGCGGACCTCGTCGTCGAGGATCTCGGCGGCGGTGCCGGGGATGGACCCGAGCCCGGCCTCCTTGGCGGCGGCCAGCCACTCGCGGATGGACATCCCGGTGCGGGTGGCCCCGTTGACGACCTCCATGGGTGAGAAGGCGTGGACGTGCAGGTCGGGGACCCGGGTCTTGACGGCCTTCGCGATGTCGAAGTACGCCGTGCCGGGCAGATCCGGATGGATACCGCCCTGCATGCACACCTCCACCGCCCCTACGTCCCACGCCTGTTGGGCCCGGTCGGCGACCTGGTCCAGGGAGAGCGTGTACGCGTCGGCGTCGGTGCGGCGTTGCGCGAAGGCGCAGAAACGGCAGCCGGTGTAGCAGACGTTGGTGAAGTTGATGTTGCGGGTGACGATGTAGGTGACGTCGTCGCCGACGGCCGTCCGGCGTACGTCGTCCGCGATACGGCAGAGCGCGTCCAGTGCGGGCCCGTCCGCGTGCAGCAGGGCCAGGGCCTCGGCGTCGGTGAGGCGGGTCGGGTCGTCGGCGGCGACGCGCAGCGCCTGCCGTACGTCGGTGTCGATGCGCTCGGGGTCGACACGGCCGGGATCGGGAGCCATACCGGGCGCGGCGGCCTCCCGCAGCGCGCCCCAGTCGCCGTAGACGGAGTCGAAGTCCTCCCGGCGGTCGCCGGTACGCCCCTGGGTGTCGATGGAGGTGTGCAGATCGACGCGGCCGGACGCGACGAACACCTCGTCGGGCTCCTGCCAGGGACGCCCTTCCACGACGGCGTCCTGCCGCGCCAGCCCCGTCCCCGGCTCGGCGAGCGCCCGTACGTGCGGAAGCAGCCGGGGGTCGAGCCAGGGCTCACCGCGCGTCACGAACTCCGGGTACGCGCACAGCCGTTCCCGCAGCTCGAACCCGGCGGCCCGCGACCGCTCGGCCAGCTCCTCGATCTGCGGCCAGGGGCGTTCGGGGTTGACGTGGTCGATGGTGAGCGGGGAGACCCCGCCCCAGTCGTCGATACCGGCCGCGATGAGCCGTTCGTACTCGCTGTCGACGAGGTTGGGCGGGGCCTGGATGTTGGCGGCGGGCCCCATGATGTGCCGGGCGACGGCGACGGCGGCGACCAGGTCGTCGAGTTCGGCGTCCGGCATCCCGCGCATCGCCGTGTCGGGCTTGGCGCGGAAGTTCTGGATGATCAGTTCCTGGATGCCGTGGTAGGCGCGGGAGATCTTGCGGAGCGCGAACAGCGACTCCGCGCGCTCCTCGTACGTCTCCCCGATCCCGAGCAGAATCCCGGAGGTGAACGGCACCGACGACCGCCCGGCGTCCTCCAGCACCCGCAGCCGTACGGCGGGCTCCTTGTCCGGGGAGCCGTGGTGCGGCCCGCCGGGCTCGGACCACAACCGGGTGGCGGTGGTCTCCAGCATCATGCCCATGCTCGGCGCGACGGGCTTGAGCCGCTGAAAGTCGGTCCAGGTCATGACGCCCGGGTTGAGGTGAGGCAGGAGTCCCGTCTCCTCCAGAATCCGGATGGAGATGGCCCGGACGTACGCGATGGTGTCGTCGTAGCCGTGCGCGTCCAGCCACTCCCGGGCCTCCGGCCAGCGGTCCTCGGGCTTGTCGCCGAGGGTGATGAGGGCTTCCTTGCAGCCGAGGGCGGCGCCCTTGCGGGCCACGTCCAGCACCTCGTCGGGCGACATGAACATCCCGTGCCCGGCGCGGCGCAGCTTGCCCGGGACGGTGACGAAGGTGCAGTAGTGACACTTGTCGCGGCAGAGCCGGGTGAGGGGGATGAACACACTCTTCGAGTACGTGATGACCCCGGGCCGCCCGGCCTGGGCGAGCCCCGCGTCCCGCACCCGCCCGGCGGACGCCACCAGGTCCGCCAACGCCGCACCACGCGCCCGCAGCAACACGGCCGCCTCACCGACATCGAGCGCGACCCCGTCCCGAGCCCGTTTCAACGCGCGTCGCATGGCGTTGTCGGTGGGGCCGGTTCCGGAGTTCGCGGGCGTCGTCATTGGTCGAGCATACGAGCGAGTTGTTTCCGTGCCGTCGCACGGGCAGCTGACAGGTTCTTCAAGAGTTCTTCATCGGTTCCGTCCTACGGTCGGTCCGCCCGCCGCGGCCGCGGACGGGTCCGGCAGGAGGGCGGGGAACCTCCGACAGGAGGACGGGGAACCGGTGAGGACGAATCGGGTACTGCTGGCCGCGGTGGCTTCGGTCATGACGCTGGCCCTTGCCGGCTGCGGCGGCGACGAGGGCGGCTCGGAGATCCCGTCCGCCGCGAGCGACGGCGCCGTCACACCGTCCGCCGGCACGGACGGGGAGAGCGGCGGGGAGAGCGGCGGGGACGACGTGGCCGCCTATGTGAAGGCACAGCGGGAGTATGTGAAGTGTCTGCGGGAGAACGGGGTCGACGCTCCGGACCCGGACGACAAGGGAAACATCGACTTCGGTGACAACGCGGCCCTGAAGAAGGACCCGAAGTTCCTGGCCGCCTCGGAGAAGTGCGCCGAGTTCGTGGTGGCGGTGCCCGAGAGCATCGAGAAGGGCAACCAGGCGGAGCTGACCCCCGCGCAGATCAAGGTGAAGCAGGACTACGCGAAGTGCATGCAGGAGAACGGGGCGCCCGACTTCCCCGACCCGGGCCCCGACGGTCTCGGACAGGGTGAATGGGACCAGAGCTCGGCGGGCGCCAAGCGGGCCATCCGGATCTGCGGGCCGATCGTGGGCGTCCCGGCGACCCCGAGTCCGGGCAAGGGCTGATCGTGGCGAACGCGGTGACGCACATCGAGGACGAGCCCCAGGCCGCCTCCGAGCCGCCCCACGGCAGACGCGGGCGGCGGGCGGCACTGATCGCCTGTGCCGTGGTCGCGGTGGCGGCGGTCGCCGTGGTGGGCGCCCTGGGGCTCGGCGGCGGCGAGGACGAGGGGCCGGGCGCACCGCCCCGGACCGGGTCGCTGGTTCCGGTGACCCGGGAGACGCTGACCGAACGCACCCAGGTGGACGGCCAGTTGGGATACGGCACGGAGATACCCCTGCCGGTCAAGGCGACCGGCACCGTGACCTGGCTGCCCGAGGCGGGGACCACGGCGGAACGGGGCGAGACGCTGTTGCGTGCCGACGACCGGCCGGTGGTGCTGCTGTACGGGGCGCTGCCCATGTACCGGGACCTGGGGCTGCCGTCCACCGCGTCTGGGGGCGAGACCGCGTCGGGGGGCGACACCGCGTCGGGGAACGAGGCCCCGTCCGGGGGCGAGGCCGTGTCCGGGGGCGACACCGCGAAAGGCACCGGGGCTTCCGGTGAGCAGCCCGCGGCCGGCGGGACCGGGGCCGGTGGGACCGGCAAGGGCGCCGCCCCGGGCCCCTCCGCGTCACCGACCCCGACCCCGACTCCGACGGATACCCGGACCGCCGCCGCGCCGAAGCTCAAGGGCATGGACGTCCTGCAGTTCGAGACGAACCTGGCCGCGCTCGGTTTCACCGGCTTCACGGTGGACGAGACGTTCACCATCAGGACCGCCGACGCGGTCGAACGTTGGCAGAAGTCGCTCGGGGTGCCCGAGACCGGGACGGTCGGCATCGGGGATGTCATCTACTCCGCCGGCAAGGTGCGGATCGGCCGGCCGGGCGTCCGGCTCGGCGAGGCCGTCGGTGAGAACGCCCTCACATACACCGGCACGGCACGCAAGGTCGTCGTCAACGCCTCGGCCTCCGACTCCTTCTGGGCCGTGCGTGGAACGGCCGTCCGGGTTCTGCTGCCCGACGGCAGGTCCGTGAAGGGTGAGGTGGCGTCGGTGGGCAGACAGGCCAGTGCGCCCGAGGGCGGTTCCGGCGAGGACGGTTCGGGGCAGGGCGGCGCGACGCTGCCGGTGACCGTCACCATCGAGGACCAGAAATCCGTGGGGCGGCTGGAGAGCGGCCCCGTCACCGTCGAGTACGTCGGCCGCGAGGCGAAGGACGTGCTGGCCGTCCCGGTCGCCGCGCTGGTGGCGCTGGCGGAGGGCGGCCATGGACTGGAGACGGCGGACGGCGGTTTCGTCGCCGTGAAGACCGGGCTGTTCGCCGACGGCAAGGTGGAAGTGAGCGGTTCCGCCGTGCGCGCGGGACTGAAGGTGAGGATTCCGGAGTGAGCGGAGTGAGCGGCGGGTCTCGGGCTGCCGTCGAAGCCGACGCCGTCTCCAAGGCCGTCGTCGAGTTCGATGCCGTCTCCAAGACGTATCCGGGCGGAGTGGCGGCGGTCCGCGAGGTGAGTCTGCGGATCGGGCGCGGGGAACTGGTCGGGGTGGTCGGCCCGTCCGGCTCCGGCAAGTCCAGCCTGCTCCATCTCATGGGCAGCCTCGACCGGCCCTCGGCGGGCCGGGTCCTGGTCGACGGCTACGACGTGGCGAAACTGTCCGACCGCGAGGTCTCCGCGCTGCGGGCCACCCGGATCGGCTTCGTCTTCCAGCAGTTCCATCTCGCGGTCGGGGTCCCGGTCCTGGACTCGGTGGCGGACGGACTGCTCTACGCGGGTGTCCCGATGCGCCGCCGCCGGGCCAGGGCCGAGGCCGCGCTCGCCCGGGTCGGTCTCAGCCACCGCGTCCGGCATCTGCCCCACCAGCTCTCCGGCGGCGAGCGGCAGCGGGTCGCGGTGGCCCGTGCCGTGGTCGGCGAGCCCTCGGTGCTGCTCGCGGACGAGCCGACCGGCAACCTCGACTCCGCGTCGGGGGATGCCGTACTCGCCCTGCTGCGCGAACTGCACGCGGCCGGCACCACCGTCGTGGTCATCACGCACGACCGTGAGATAGCGGCACGACTCCCGCGACGCATCGAGATGCGCGACGGACGCGTGGTCGCCGACACGTCGGCCGGGGCGACGGCCGGGACGACGCCCGGGACGACGACCGGGACGGCTACCGGCGCGGCAACCGGGACGGCGACCGGGGTGTCCCGATGACGCACAGCGCCTCGAACTCTCCTGGGCGGGAACCGGAATCACCCGACTCACCGAACCCCGCCGAGTCCCCCGACTCACCCAACCCGCCCGCTACCCCCGAGTCCCCCGAGTCCCCCGAGTCCCCCGAGTCCCCCGAGTCCCCCGAGTCCTCCGAGTCCTCCGAGTCCTCCGATGCCTCCGATGCCTCCGATGCCTCCGGCTCATCCAACTCACCGGGCTCGCCCGGCTCTCCCATCCGACTGGAGTCGGCCGTCTCCACCAACCCGCCGGAGTCACCCGACTCCACCAACCCGCCGGAGTCACCCCACTCCGCCAACCCACCCGAGTCCCCCGATACCCCCGGCTCTCCCAACCCACCTGATTCCCAAAGCTCACCCGGCCGTCTCGACGCGCCCCCTCCGGCGGTGCCGGATCGTGGGCGGGACCGTGGCAACGGCCGCCGGTGGGGGAAGGAATCCGGCGACCGGCTGCAGGCCGCCCGGCTCGGGCCCGCGGATCTCGTACGGCTCGGCGGGACGGGCCTGCGGACCCGTCCGCTGAGGGTCTTCCTCTCCGCGCTCGGCATCGCCATCGGTGTCGCCGCGATGATCGCGGTGGTCGGCATCTCCGGCTCCGGACAGGCGGAGGTGGACCGGCGGCTCGACGCCCTCGGCACGAATCTGCTGCGGGTGGCTCCCGGCGAGTCCCTCACGGGAGAGCAGGCCGAACTGCCCTACGAGGCCGTCGCGATGATCCGTCGTATCCCGCCGGTGCGGCAGGTGGCCGCCACCGGCGCGACCGACGCGCACATCTACCGCAACGACCACATCGCCATCGGCCGGACCGGCTCCCTGACCGTTCTCGCGGCCGGCACCGATCTCCTGCCGGCCGTCGGCGGCCGGGTCCGTACGGGACGCTGGCTGGACTCCGCGACCGACGAGTACCCGGCGGTGGTGCTCGGCGCCACCGCCGCCCAGCGACTCGATGTGTACACGCCGGGCACCCGGGTCTGGCTCGGCGGTCGCTGGTTCTCGCTGATCGGCGTCCTCGATCCGGTACCGCTGGCGCCGGAACTCGACAGCGCCGCCCTGGTCGGATGGCCGGCGGCCCGGACCCATCTGCGTTTCGACGGCCACCCGTCGACGGTGTACGTCCGTGCGGAGGACAGCCGGGTCACGGCGGTACGGGCGGTGCTCCCGGCCACGGCGTACCCCGAGAAGCCGGGCGAGGTGCGGATCTCGCGGCCCTCCGACGCGCTGGCGGCCCGCGAGGCCACCGAGTCGGCGCTGACCGGGCTGCTGCTCGGTCTCGGCGGGGTCGCCCTGCTCGTCGGAGGTGTGGGTGTGGGCAACACCATGGTCATCTCGGTACTGGAACGGCGTTCGGAGATCGGTCTGCGGCGTGCCCTCGGGGCGACCAAGGGCCAGATCCGTACGCAGTTCGTGACGGAGTCACTGCTGCTGTCGCTCATCGGCGGTCTGGCCGGAACGGTCCTCGGCACCCTGATCACGGCGGGATACGCCCTGAGCCGCGACTGGCCGACGGTGGTCCCGGCCTGGGCGAGCCTGGCGGGCATCGCCTCGACCCTGGTCATCGGCATGATCGCCGGTCTGTATCCGGCGGTCCGCGCGAGCGGGCTGTCCCCGACCGAGGCGCTGTCCGCCACCTGAGGGCAGGGGCGACCCGCTCGGGATCGCCCCTGCCGTCGCGTCACCGCGAGGTGGTGCTCAGCTCATCGAACCGGCTGAACCGGCTGAACGGGCTGAACGGGCTGAACGGGCTGAACGGGCTGAACGGGCTGAACGGGCTGTCAGAAGCCGCAGTACACGAGGCTGCCACCATCGCTCAGCACGTCGTCACGCATCCAGCCGTAGACACCGGTGGCGTCGTTTCTCGTGTACGTCCAGGTGTAGCCGTCGTTGCCGACCGTGTAGCAGTGGTAGTCCAGCGAGTGGCTGCTGTAGGCGATGCCATTGCTGCTACAGCCGGTGCTGGAACCGGAGCGCATGTTGACCCCGTTGGCCGACCTGACCCACCCGCTGCCGTCCCGGTCCGAGACCGACGTACCGCACGACGCGTGCGCGGCGGCCGGCGTCGCCAGGGACAGCGGAACCGCCACGGCGACGGCCGCGAGCATGGGCACGAGAGCTGTGAGTCGTTTCATGATGAACCCCCTTGTGTTGACTGAGCATGTACGATCACCCCCGATTTCAGCGGAAGAAATGATTCCTGCGGGACTGGCCGAAACTCATGTGAGAGAGGCCGACAATCACCAGAACGAATGGAATGGAATATTCCTGAAGGACATTGGCCGATAACACCCCTTTCAAAATCCGGAAAACAATGAAAGGAGGCACGGAAAGCAACGGACGGAAAGCAGCGGATAGGAAGCAACGGACGGGAAGCGATGGAAGGCAAGCGATGGAAGGAGGAATGGTGAGTTTCCGGCTCCGCGTTCTCGGTCTGCTCATGCTGGTGGCGCTGGCCGCCACCTCCGCCACCGCCTGGCTGACGCTTCGCCAGGCCAATCGCCAGGTCCAGGAGACCGTGACGGCCGGCCGCCAGGAGGTCTCCCGGATCACCGGCGAACTGCGCGCGTACGGATTCGCCCACGGCACCTGGGAAGGACTCTCGCCCACGGTGGCCGCGCTCGCCCGGGACACCGGTGAACGCATCCGGGTCATCACGGAGTCGGACGTCCTGCTCGCCGACTCCGACGCCCTCGCCGGCCGTGAGCCCCGAGCGCTGAGCGGCCAGCCCCCGGTCCTGGTCGACCCGCGCCCCGTACTGCGGTTCCCGCAGGGTTGGACACCCCAGACCTCGACGAAATTCACCGCCACGGCGATCACCGACTACCGGGCGGCGGTGGCGTACGCGGCCTGTCTGACCCGGGCCGGGGCGGAGGTGACGGCCGTCGCGGACGACTTCGGGATACCCCGGATCAGCGCCGACCGGCGGCCCTCGCGGTGCGAGGAGCCCGAGCCGGGCGCGAACCCGCCGACCTCGCGGGATCTCGACGCGGTCCGGTCGTGCGAGGCCGGGCGACAGCTCATCGACTGTCTGCAGCGGGTGTTCGGCGAACGGACCGCTTCCGTCGCCCCACCGCGCCTGGAGATCCGCCTGGGCGTCCAGAACGAGTCACCGCCCACCCTGGCCGTCGCGCCCACCGTGGCGGTGGCGGTCGCGGTCGCCCTCGCGGCCGTCCTCGGGGCACTGCTCCTGAGCAGGGCCGTACTCCGGCCGGTCCGGGCCATGACGCTGGCCGCGAAAGGGCTCGGCGAGGGCGACCTCGGCCGCCGGGTCCCCGCCTCCGGCCGGGACGAGATCGCCCAACTCGGCCGCACCTTCAACCGCATGGCCGATTCCATCCAGGCCGGGGAGGAGCGCCAGCGCCGCCTCACGGGTGATATCGCGCACGAACTGCGCACCCCGCTGGCCAATCTGCGCGGCTATCTGGAGGCCCTGCGGGACGGCGTCGTCGAACCGACCCCCGAGCTGCTGGCGTCCCTGCACGAGGAGGCGATGCTGCAACAGCGGATCGTGGACGATCTCCAGGACCTCGCGCTGGCGGAGGCCGGCACCCTCACCTACCACCCCGCCGAGGTCGACCTGAGGCAGCTGCTGGAGGCCGCCCGCACCGCCCACCACGCCCAGGCCCAGGCGACGGGCATCACGCTCGAACTGCGGGCGCCACGGCCGGTGTTCGTGACCGCGGACCCGGACCGGCTGCGCCAGGTCGTCGGCAATCTGGTCGGCAACGCGTTGCGGGCGACCGCGACGGGCGGCACCGTGACCCTGGCCCTGACCCCCCGGGGTGAGCTGGCCGCCATCGAGATACGGGACACCGGCAAGGGAATAGCGGAGGAGGACCTGCCGCATCTCTTCGACCGCTTCTGGCGGGCCGACGCCTCCCGGGGCCGGGCGACCGGCGGCAGCGGCCTGGGACTGTCCATCGCCCGCCAGATCGTCACCGACCACCGAGGGACGATCGAGGTGCGCAGCAAGCTCGGGGTGGGCACGACATTCACGGTCGCGCTGCCCATGGCACCGGGAGGCGGGCCGTCAGGAGGAAGCTGAACCCTGGCGGGGCGTCAGGAGGAAGCTGAACCTTGGCGGGGCATCAGGAGGAAGCTGAACCCTGGCGGGGCGTCAGGAGACCGCCGAGCCCTGGCCGTCGTCGTTGAGCCGGTAGCCCCGGCCGTACACCGTCTCCAGGTGGCGGGGGTGCCCGGGGTCCGCCTCCAGTTTGCGGCGCAGGTTCATCACATGGGCGTCGACGGTCCGTTCCTGCACGTCGTGGTCGAAGCCGAAGACGCGCTCGATGACCTGGGCCCGGGTGAAGACCCGGCCCGGCTCCCGGGCCAGTGCCTCCAGGATGGCGAACTCCTTGGCGGTCAGGGCCACGGGCTGCCCCGCCACCCGGACCTCGAAGCGCGCGGTGTCCAGTTCCACCGCGCCGACCCGCAGCACCACGGGCTCCGCCGAGCCGGCGGCCTTCCTGGACCGGCGCAGCAGCGCTCGCACCCGCGCGGTCAGTTCGCGGGGGCTGTACGGCTTGGTGAGGTAGTCGTCGGCGCCCAGGTCGAGGCCGAGGAGCATGTCCTCCTCGGTGGTGCGGGCGGTGAGAAGCAGAATAGGAACATCCGATTCAGTGCGCAGAATTCGGCACACATCAAGTCCGTCGACCAGCGGCAGCATCACATCGAGAACGATGAGATCGGGTTTGGACGAGCGGGCTCGCTCCAATGCCGCGCGCCCATCGCCCACGACCTGCACCGCATTCCCTTCCCGCTCCAGATAGATCCGGATCAGTCGAGACTGTTTGTCGTCGTCCTCAGCCACCAGAATCCGAGCGACGCTCACGGATTCACCCCCAGTAAGGTCCCACGCGTTCCTGAACGGTAATACACCTGGCGCCGCGTGCGTCCCGTACCGCGGACCGCAGACCGCAAGCCCCGAAAGGGTGCGGGGCTGTATCCATATGCGGCTCCGCCGCGTGGGCGCGACCGGCCACAACGAACCCGCAGCCGCGACCCGCTCCCCCACCACCCCTCCCCGTAGGCACCCGGCCAAACCGGCGGAGCCTACGGCTTGCGCCCCACCCCGCCGTGCTGCCCGATCGGCTTCGGTTCCCCGGTCTCCATTCCGTCCGGCCTCCACAGCGGGACCGACACGACACCCGGGGCGATCAGGTCGAGGCCGTCGAAGTAGCCCGTGATCTGGTCGACGGGGCGGAGGTAGTAGGGGACGGCGCCGGTCTCGTTGTAGGCGTCCTGGGCGCGTTCGTAGTGGGGGTCGGTGCCTCGGGAGCCCTCGTTGAGGGAGAGGTAGCTGCCGGAGGGGAGGCCGGACATGAGGTGGTCGACGATCTCGCGGGCCTCCTCGTAGGTGGCCACGTGGCCCAGGATGCCGCTGAGGATCAGGGCGGTGGGGCGGGTCAGGTCGAGGGTTTTCGCGGCGGCCTTGAGGATGTGCTCGGGGTCGTACAGGCTCGCGTCGACGTACGCGGTGGCGCCCTGCGGTGAGGAGTAGAGGAGGGCGCGGGCGTGGGCCAGGACCGTGGGGTCGTTGTCGACGTACACGATCCTGGCCTCCGGCGCGCTGCGCTGGGCGACCTGGTGGGTGTTGTCGGCGGTGGGCAGGCCGGTGCCGACGTCCAGGAACTGCCGTACGCCCTCCACCTCCACCAGATGACGGATGCTGCGCCGCAGGAACGCGCGGCTGCTGCGGGCGATCGTCACGATGCCGGGGAACGCGCCGGCGTACGCGTCGCCGGCCGCCTCGTCCACCGGGTAGTTGTCCTTGCCGCCGAGCCAGTAGTTCCAGATGCGGGCGGAGGCGGGCACCGAAGTGTCGACCTTCTCCTTCGCCGCCTGCCTCGCCGCCTCGTTCAGCGTCTCGTCCGCCGTGTCGTTCGCCGTGTCGTCCGCCGTGTCGTTCGCCGTGTCGTCCGCCGTCTCGTTCGCCGCGGATTCGGGCGTGGTCGGGTTGTCGGTCATGGGCGCCGTCTCCTCCGCATGTGATCTGTCGAGCCAAACATTAAGGCCCAACACACCTTTTTCGTACGCGGGTTCCCCCCGGTTTTCCGCTGGCCGCTACGGCGCCGCCCGCCCCGCCGTCAACGCCGCCCGAGGAAGATCGGGTTCGTGAACGCCGCCATCGGGCCCGGGAGCCCGGCGACGATCGGGGGGTGGCGGACCTCGGCGCGTACGTACGCCGCGTACGAGGCCGTCGTACGCCATTCCGCGGCGCCCGTGCCGGAGGCGGGGAGCGCGGGGGACGTGAACAGGACGCCCTGGTCGGTGACGAAGCGGATCGTGCAGTCGGGGGCGCCGACCGCCTCCAGGCGGACGGTGACCGGGGTGTCGGGGTCGGTCCTCAGGCGTTCGCCGATGCCCGCGTGCTCGCCGCGCGACCCGGATGCCGTGAAGGTGACCGAGACGTCCTTCGACTCGGCGACGTACGAGCGGCCCGCCCGGATGCCCTCCTGGATCGCCTCCCGGGTCAGGTCGTCGGCGAGGACGACGGTCTGGGGGCGGCCGACGGGGTCGGGGTCGCGGTGGGCGTCGCTGTTGCCCATCGCCGGGAGCCAGTCCGTACGGCCGTCCCCGCCGGAGGCACTCGCCCGTACGGCGGCGACGAGCATGCCGTCCCAGTCGGCGAGCGCCACCTCGTCCTCGGGCGAGTACCCGCCGTTCCACACCTCCACCGCGTCCGCCTCACCGAAGCCGAACTTCCAGTTGCAGCCGATGCAGGTGGCGTGCGGGTGGGCGGGGACGACGAGGCCGCCGGCGCGGCGGATCTGGCGGGCGTACTTGCCGAAGCGGTTGTCCCGGGCCCGGTAGCGCCAGTCGACGAAGGTGCCCGGGTCGGTGCCGATGGCTACGACATGGCCGTTGCGCGTGGTCACCTCCTCGCCCAGCAGGATCAGCAGGTCGTCACCCGCCTGGTCGGCCCAATGGGCGTGCGCGGAGGGGGTGTTGTGCTCGGAGGAGTTGATGAAGTCCAGCCCGGCGGCACGGGCGAGCGCCGCGATCTCGGCGGGCGTACGGCGGCCGTCGGAGTACCAGGAGTGGAGATGGCAGTCGCCCCGGTACCAGGCCCGGCCCCGCCCCTTCGCCCGCTCCGGCGGGTAGACCGGCTCGGGGGTCTCGGCGGGGCGGCCGTAGGTGAGGGTGATCGTGATCTCGTACGGCAGTCCCTGCGGCGCCACCGTGTACGGACCCAGCGCGATATGCCACGTACCCGGGCGGACCGGGCCCGGCAGGTATCCGGGTGTCGCCTCCTCCGCCCGGATGAAGAACTCCGTGCGCGCCCCGCCCGACCAGCCGCGGAAGCCCTTCCCACCCAGCGCGGTGCCGCGTTCGTCGAAGACTCCGATGTCGAGCGCGTTGCCCATCGTGCCCGCCGGTACGGTCGGTCTCTCGTACGTGTACGAGACCTTCAACTCCCTTACCCCGCCCGGCACTTCGACCGGAAGATAGACGAAGTCCGGGGAGCCGGTGGGGAGGGTTCCCTTGATCGTACGGGTCTCGGTGTCGCCGTCCGCGGCGTCGGCGCCGCTCGTCCCAAAGGTCACGCTTCCCAACGTAAGCGCGGCCGCCGCCGACGTCACGAACAGCGCACGCCTGCCGAGCGCGTTTCCGTCGTTGCCGTTCTCGTGGTGGTCGTCGCACATGCTGCCGCTCCCCAGGGTGTCGTGACTGACTGACATGGCTCGGGTGGTGCAGGGGTGGTGCGTGCCACTTTCGTAGGGGGTGGTGAACTGCGGGGCAAGGGGAGGGAATCGACGGCTTTCGACTTGGCCGAGTTACGTCGTGGGACAAGAGGTCGGTCCGGCGGTACAGATGGCTTATGCGTATCTTCGTGACGATTTTTCTCACCGACTAGACCATCACCCCCGTCCGGCTCGCACGTGAGCTGGAGGAACGGGGGTTCGCCGGGCTGTACGTCCCCGAGCACACCCTCCCCCAGACTTCGTCCGGGGGGACCCCCACCGGTCGACCGGACCACGTCGTACCCGGCCGGTGGGGAACTGCCGCGCGAGTACGGCCGCACCCTGGACCCCTTCGTCGCGCTCGGCCAGGCCGCCGCCGTCACCGAGCGGCTGGGGCTCGGCACCGGCATCACCCTCGTCGCCCAGCACGACCCGATCGGGGCGTTGGATTCGTTGGGGGAGTTTTTGGGGTGAGGGGGTGGGGGTTGGGGTTTGGGGGCGCCTGAGGGGTGGGGTGGCTAAAGAACTGTCGCGGCTGCCGGTCCGTCGTGGCTGGTCGCGCCCACGCGGCGGAGCCGCATATGGATACAGCCCCGCGCCCCTTTCGGGGCTTCGCCCCGCCCCATTGGCCGGCGGCAGTCGGCCGTCGGCCGTCGGCCGTCGGCTCAATCCGTCCCCGGGACCTCCAAGTCCGCCACCACCGCCGCGTGGTCCGAGGGCCAGACTCCTGTGGGGTGGTTGTTCGAGGGGGCGTGGGCCGCTCTTCGTACGGAGTGGACGGCGTACTTGGTCCCATAGGGGGTCGGGACGCCTACGTGGATGTAGTCGATGCGTGCGCTGGGGCCGTGGGCGCGGGTGACGTACGGGTTGGTCATGTCCCAGGTGGCGGAGGGGGCGGCCGGGTCGGCGTACTCCCAGGCGTCGTAGAAGCAGTGGCCCGGTACGGGGGGTGTGGTCTTGTAGCCGCCGAAGAGGCGGACCTCGTCCGAGTCCGGGAAGGCGTTGAAGTCGCCGGTGACGAGGGGCGGGAGGCGGTTGCCGGACCGTTGGCCGTGTCGGTGCCGGTGGCGGTCGATGAACTCGGCGAGTGCGGTGACCTGTCGGCAGCGCAGGGCGGAGCCGTCGGTATCGGAGCTGAGGTGGGTGGTGAAGAAGGGGATGGGCGCCTCCGGCGCGTCCAGCAGTGTGTAGAGCGCGCCCCGTACGCCGTTGCCCTCCCCGTTCGCCTGCTCATCGCCCTCCCCTTCGGCGTCCTCCTCCCCGCCGGGCAGGTGGATGGCCTCGCTCTCCAGGAGTGGCCATCGGCTGAGTACGGCGACCCCGACGCCGGCCTTCACGTCGCCGCCGCGCCGCTGCCAGCGTTCGGGGTCGCCGTACGCGCCCCAGGCCCAGTTCATGCCGAGTTCCCCGGCGAGCCATCCGGCGAGGTTCTCGCCGTCCTCGGCTCCCCGCTCCCGCGCGCCCCGGCCCCGCGCGTCCGGGCCCTCCGGGTCCCGGCCCCAGACCTCCTGCAGGCCGACCACATCGGGCCGGAGTTCGCGCAGTACGGCGAGGATCGCCTTCTGACGCTCCTGCCAGGGACCGAAGCGCCACCACAGATTCCATGTAACGACCCGCACCCGCCGCCCACCGCCTTCACCCTGTGCCTGATCCTGTACGTCATAAGGCTCATGAAGCTCGTACAGCCCGTCCACCTCGTACCTCCCACCCCGCGAGGAGAACCAAGCGATGTCCCGCGCCGCAGAGCTCAAGCACCGTGCCGTCACGACCTTCCAGCGCCGCGTCGGCAACCCGGTCCTCCGCCGGATGCCCCTCCAGACCGTCCTGGAGACCACCGGCCGCAAGTCCGGTCTCCCCCGCCGGACGCCGGTGGGCGGGCGGCGGATCGGTGATTCCTTCTGGCTGGTCTCGGAGTTCGGCGAGCAGTCCCAGTATGTGCGCAACATCAGGGCCAACCCGGAGGTACGGGTCCGACTCCGGGGCCGCTGGCACGAGGGCACGGCCCACCCGATGCCGGAGGACGACCCCATCGCCCGACTGCGCTCCCTGCCCCGCTTCAACAGCGCGGCCGTACGACTGCTGGGATCGGCGTCGGGGCTGATGACGGTACGGGTGGATCTGCGGGACTGATGACCGTACGGGTGGATCTACGGGACTGAGGCGCGACGAGGGTCGGCTCAACTCCCCTCCGGTCGCCGGGCGATGAACACGAACTCCTTCCCCGGCCGGTCCGGCGCCCCCCGGACCTCCGCCACCTCGAAGCCTGCCGCCCTCAACTCCCCCTCCACCTCGGCCCGTTCGCGGAACCGAAGGGTGGAGGTGGAGGTCAGGGTGGTCCGGTGGTCGTCGAGGAACACATAGCTCCACCGGAAGGTGACCAGCGGCCCGTCGACGCCGACCAGGTCCACCCAGCTCTCGACCCGCCCCTCCCCCGCGACCCGCGTCACCCCGTACGACTGCTCGCGGTTCCACCCCTCCCAGGCCCTCGCGGCCGGGTCCCGGGTCTCGAACACGAGGCGCCCGCCCGGCCGCAACGCCGTGAAGGCCCCGCGCAGGGTCTCCCGCCACCTCTCGGGCTCGACGATCGCCTGGGCGACGTTGGCGGTCATGGTCACGAGGTCGACGCGCAACGGCGGCAGCGAACCGGCGTCCCCGACGATCCACCGCACCCGCCCGCTCCCCGGCTTTCCCCGGGCCACCTCGACGGAAGCCCGAGCCGGGTCCACCCCGACGACCTCGACCCCACACCCGGCCAGCATCAACGCGAACGCCCCGGTCCCACACCCCACATCCAGCACCCGCCGGGCCCCGAACTCCTCGACGATACGCACATAGACATCCAGATCGGCACGATCGGGATCGAGCGGATCGTAGATCGCGGCAAGCCGCCGGTCCCTGAAGCATTCGTCGGCCATGGGCGGCAGCCTAGGGACAAGGGCCATCAACCGGCCCCCTCCTCCGCCGTCGACCGGCCCCCCTGTCCTACGCCGGCGGCACCGCGTCCACACCGCGTCGACAACGCATCGACAACGCATCGGTGCCCTGGCGATGGCGTACGGTCCGGTGATGATGAATGACCGTCCGCTGCTCTACCTCGATGTCGACGGCCCGTTGAATCCGTACGCCGCGAAACCCGAGCGGCGGCCCGCCGGTTACACCACCCATCGGATGAAACCGGAGGGGTGGCTCGCTCAGCACCCGGGGGAGCCGAGGGCGTATGTGAAGCCGTTGCGGGTGTGGCTGAAGCCGGATCACGGGCGTCAACTGCTCGAACTGGGCGCGGCGTTCGAGCTGGTGTGGGCGACTACTTGGGGCGCCGAGGCGAATACGTTCATCTCGCCCGTGCTGGGGCTGCCGGAGCTGGCCGTGGTGGACTGGAAGCGCGTGAACGGCCGGGCGGAGGCGGAGATCGACTCCACGGTGTTACGGGAGGTGGCCTCCGGGACGTTCTGGAAGACCCCTCAGCTCGTCGCGCACGCCGCCGGTCGCCCCTTCGCCTGGGTCGACGACGAACTGGGCGACCCCGACCGGTCCTTCGTCGCGGCGCATCACCCGGCCCGAGCGCTGCTCCTTCGCATCGACCCTCGCCTCGGCCTGCTCGACACGGATTTCACGGCGCTGGCGGAGTTCGGGGCGATCTTCGGGGCTGCTGCCGGAGGGGAAGGCTAGTCGGCGGCTTGCGGCGACGGTTGCTGTGCGCGGCCGAGCGCCCGGGGAGCAGGGCTGCGGCCGAGCGCCCGGGGAGCCGGGCTGTGGGGGGTGAGGCCGAGGCCTCGTATGTCGCGGGGGCACTCCAGTCTGCCGGCGGGCGCCGGAAAAGTGGTTGCGTCGGGGGCCTCCCCGGGGGCTTCATGGGCCCCATGATGTCCACCGACCGTCTGCTCGCCTTCGCGGCGATGTCGTTTCTGCTGATCATGGTGCCGGGGCCGAGTGTGCTGTTCGTGATCGGGCGGGCGCTGGCGCAGGGGCGGCGGGCCGCGTTGATGACGGTCGTGGGGAACACGCTCGGCGCGTATGTGCTGATCACGGCCGTGGCGTTCGGGGTCGGGGCGGTCGTGGAGCGGTCGGTGCTCGTCTTCACGCTGTTGAAGCTGGCGGGGGCCGTCTATCTCGTCCACCTGGGGGTCAAGGCGTGGCGGGAGCGTGGCTCGCTGCGGGACACGGTGACCGGTCTCGGTGCGGCGGAGGGCGCCGCCCCCGGTCGACTGCGTCGTCTGCGTACGTTCTGGGAGGGCTTCGCGGTCGGCGTCACCAACCCCAAGACCTTCGTGTTCTTCGCCGCGGTGCTGCCGCAGTTCGTGGACCGGGAACAGGGCCACGTCCAGGCTCAGATGCTCCTCCTCGGCCTCGTCTTCAACCTCATCGCCCTCGTCTTCGACTCCCTGTGGGGCCTGGCCGCCGCCACCGCCCGCGACTGGTTCGCCCGCTCCCCCGACCGCCTCTCCCTCGTCGGCGGCATCGGCGGCCTCACCATGATCGGCCTGGGCGTCACGGTCGCGGCGACGGGCCGCAAGGACTGACCTCCGCCCGGGTGAGCACGCGGGGCGACGGCCTCACCCCGGTCATCGCTCTCACCCCCGTCGTCGCTCTCACCCCCGTCGTCGCTCTCACCCCGGTCGTCGCTCTCACCCCGGCCAGACGATCGCCTGGGTCTCGCTGTACGCGTGCAGAGCGTACGTGCCCACGTCGCGCCCCACTCCGCTCTTCTTGAAGCCGCCGAACGGGGCCTCCATGTTGCGGCCCACGGTGTTGACGCCGACGCCGCCGGTGCGGAGGTGGGGGGCGATGCGGAAGGCTCGGGCCACGTCGGCGGTCCAGATGTAGTCGATCAGGCCGTAGTCGGTGGCGTTCGCGAGGTGGATCGCTTCGGCCTCGTCCTCGAAGGGGAGGGCTACGACCACCGGGCCGAAGATCTCCTCCCGGACGACCCGCATATCGGGGGCGCAGTCCGCGAGGAGGGTCGGGGCGACGTAGAAACCCCGGTCGGGCGAGCGGGGGCGTTCGCCGCCCGTGACCACTCTCGCGCCCTCCTTGCGGCCCAGCTCCACGTACGACTCGATCCGGTCCCGGTGCGTCGACGAGATCACCGGGCCCACCACCGTGCCCCGCTCACGCGGGTCGCCCAGCGGCAACCGGCGTGCGTACTCGGCGAGTTGGGCGACCACCTCGCCGTACACGCCCCGCTGCGCCAGTACCCGCGTCGGGGCCGTGCAGATCTGGCCGCTGTAGAAGGAGAAGGTGGTCGAGATCCCGGCCACCGCCGACGCGAGGTCCGCGTCGTCGAAGACGATCGCCGCGCCCTTGCCGCCCAGCTCCATCAGCTGGCGTTTCATGCCCCGCCCGCACACCTCGGCGATGCGTTGCCCGACCGCCGTGGAGCCGGTGAAGCTCACCATGTCGACGTCCGGCGAGTCCACCGCCGCCTCGCCGGCCTCCGCCCCCGACCCGCTCACCACGTTCACGACCCCCGGCGGTACACCCGCCGCCTCCAGGGCCTCGGCCATGAGGTAGACGGAGAGGGGGTCCTGGGGGGCGGGTTTGACGACGACCGTGTTGCCCATGGCGAGCGCGGGGGCGATCTTGCCGGCCGGGTTGGCCCAGGGGTTGTTGTAGGAGGTGATGCAGGTGACTACGCCGACCGGGCGGCGTACGGCCAGCGCCCCCATCACCGCCGCCCCGCCGAACGGGCCCGCCTCGTTGACCTGCGGCGCGATCGGTTCTTCGACGGGCTCCACGCGCGCGTAGCGCGCGAAACGGGCGGCGGCCACCCCCACCTGCATCCCTCGCGCCGTACCCGTCGTCGCGCCGGTCTCGGCCTGGGACAGCTCCGCGTACGGCACGAGATGGCGTCGTATCAGCTCCGCCGTACGGGCGAGGATCGCCGCGCGGTCGGCGGCCGGGGTACGCGACCAGGGGCCGAAGGCCTCGCGGGCCGCGGCGGTGGCGGCCCGCACCTGATCCCGCGAGGCCTCCGGCGCGAGGCCGACGACCGTCTCGGTCGCCGGGTCGATCACCTCGTAGTGGCCACCGTCGGGCTCCACCCACGACCCACCGATGAACAGCCGCCGCGCCTCGCCACCCGCGCCGGCACCGCCCGCACTCACCCCGCCCTCACCTCGTGCTCACGGTCCGGGTGTCGCGCCCCGAGCGCAGCACCTTGCCCGGCACCGCCCCGGTCACCACGTCGTCCCGTATCGCCTCGACCCCGTTGACCCAGACGGCCCGTACGCCGATGGCCTTGGAGTCGAGACGCGGGCTGTCGCCGGGCAGATCGTGGACCAGGGTGGCCTTGCCCGCGTCGACCCGCTCGGGGTCGAAGAGGACCAGGTCTGCGTGGAAGCCCTCCGCGATCCGCCCCCGCTCCCGCAGCCCGAACAGCCGCGCCGGGTCGTCCGTCAGCATCTTCACCGCCTGCTCCAGCGAGGTCAGCTTCCGGCCGCGCAGACAGTCGCCGATGAACCGCGTCGTGTACGGCGCCCCGCACATCCGGTCCAGATGGGCGCCGGCGTCGGAGCCGCCGAGGAGAACGTCCTCGTGCCGCCAGGCCTCGGCACGCATGGCCCAGCTCGCGGGGTCGTTGTCGGCGGGCATCGGCCACAGCACCGTACGCAGTCCGTCGGCGGCGCAGATCTCCACCAGGCACTCGAACGGTTCCTGCCCGCGCTCCTCGGCGATGTCCTTCACCACCCGCCCGGTCAGCCCCTCGTTGGCCTCGCTGTAGGTGTCCCCGATGACGTACCGGGCGAAGTTGGCCAACCGCCGGAAGACGCCCGCCTCCTTCGACTCCGCGTGCCGCAGCATCTCGGCGCGGGTGTCGGGGTCCCGCAGCCGCGCGATCCGCTCCGGCACCGGCAGAGCGAGGATCGGCCCCCACCCGGGGATCAGGTTCAGCGCGCAGAAGGTGCCGAGCGACATGTTCATGGGCGTGAGGATCGGCATGGTCAGCGCCACCACGCGGCCCCCGGCCTTCCGCGCCCGCTCGCTCGCCTCCAGCTGCCGTGGCACCCGCTCGGGAACGGCCGAGTCGATCGTCAGCACATTCCAGTTGAGCGGCCGCCCCGCCACCGCGCTCATCTCCACGAAGAGATCGATCTCGTCGTCGCTGAACTGATCCAGACACCCCGCGACGATCGCCTCGATCTGCGTCCCCTCGTGCTCCCCCACGGCCCGCGACAACGCGATCAACTCGTCCACCGACGCGTGCCGCGACGCGACCGGCTTGCCGTCCCCGTCGGAGTGCGTGGACGACTGCGTGGTCGACAGCCCCCAGGCCCCCGCGTCCATGGCCTCGTGCAGGAGCCGCAGCATGGCGCTCATCTGCTCGCCGCTCGGCTGCCCACCGATCGCCTCCGGCCCCATGACATACCGCCGCAGCGCGCAATGCCCCACCATGAAGCCCGCGTTGACGGCGATCCGCCCTTCGAGCGCGTCCAGGTAATCGCCGAACGAGTTCCAGTTCCAGGGCGCCCCTTCCTCCAGCGCGACGAGCGACATCCCCTCGACCTTGGACATCATCCGCCGCGTGTAGTCGGCGTCGCCGGGCCGCGAGGGGTTGAGCGGCGCGAGCGTGAACCCGCAGTTGCCCCCGGCCACGGTCGTCACCCCGTGGTTGAGGGAGGGAGTCGCATACGGGTCCCAGAACAGCTGGGCGTCGTAATGGGTATGGGGATCGACGAACCCGGGCGACAGCACAAGCCCGGTGGCGTCTTCGGACGTACGCGCGTCGCCGGCGACCGCACCGACAACGGCGATACGGCCGTCCCGTATCCCGACGTCGGCGGTATACGCGGCCGCACCGGTCCCATCGACGACGGTCGCGTTCTTGATGACGTGATCGAGCATGCCTCTCCCCTCCGGGCGCCTAATAAGAACGGGGTGCCACCATGCTTTTAGGGGCGCGGGGCCGCGTTGACTTGCGGCTCCGCCGCGTGGGCGCGAGCAACCCCCACCGACCCGCAGCCGCCGTACATCCTCAACTCGCCCCCCGGAACCGCGAAGTCCGATGCACAGGATCGGTATCGATCTTCGGAATCACATGCTCCCCCACCAGCCGAATCGTCCGCAGCGTCTCCTCCTTGGGCACCCCCACCGGCAACCCGAAACTCAGCTGATCGGCCCCGGCCTGCTCCCACCGCTTGCACTGCGTGAGCACCTCATCCGGATCGCCGCAGATCAACAGCTCCTCGGAGATGAGCAGTTCGATGAACTCCTCGTCGTACTCGGGCAGCGTCTCGGGCCACACGGGGAACCCCTCGGGACGAGGAAACGTGTCGTGGTACCGGAACACCAGCGACGGCAGATAGTGCAGCCCGCCGTTCACGGCGACCCGTACCGCCTCCTCGTGCGTCGGCGCGCAGATCGCCGTGGTCGTCACCATCACGTTGTCGTTGACGAAGTCCCCGATCGGCTCGGCGTCGACGATCGCGGTCTTGTACTGCTCCAGCACCCACTCCATGTCGGAGACCTTCTGCACGCTGAAGCCGAGCACCCCGAGCCCCTTGCGGGCGGCCATGGCGTACGAGGGCGGGGACCCGGCGGCGTACCACATCGCGGGGTGCGACTTCCCGTACGGCTTGGGCAGGATCTTGCGCGGCGGCAGGGACCAGTGTTTGCCCTGGAAGCCGACGTACTCGTCCTGGAGCCACATCTTCGGGAACTCGGCGATGGTCTCTTCCCAGATCTCCTTGGTGTGGTTCATGTCGGTCACCCCGGGGATGAAGCCGAGGATCTCGTGGGAGCCGGCGCCGCGTCCGCTGCCGAACTCGAAGCGGCCCTCGCTGAGATGGTCGAGCATGGCGACCTTCTCGGCGACCTTCACGGGGTGGTTGACCTGGGCGAGGGGGTTGAAGATGCCCGACCCCAGGTGGATGCGCTCGGTCGCGTGCGCGAGGTACCCCAGAAACACATCGTTGGCCGACAGATGCGAGTACTCCTCCAGGAAGTGGTGCTCGGACGCCCACGCGTACTTGAAGCCGGACTTGTCCGCCTGGATGACGTACTCGGTCTCCTCCATCAGCGCCTTGTGCTCGGCGAGCGGATCGGTCTCGGCCCGCTTGCCCACGTATCCCTGTACAAAGAGCCCGAATTCCAAGGAGGTTCACCGTCCCCGAGGTTATTCCTGACGGATCGTCAGATACATGCCGACTGTCGCACCGCACCCCTGGAGGGTCAATAGCTGACGCCCCGTCAGTCCTGACCTGACCGACCACATCGCGATCGTCAGCCCAGACTCACCCCCGCCAGCCACCCCCCGTCGATCACGAACGGCTGGCCGGTGATGTACGAGGAGTCGTCGCAGGTGAGGAAGAGGGCGAGGCGGGCGACCTCCTCGGGCCGGCCGATCCGGCCGAGCGGGATGCGCTTGCGGTAGAGACGGTCGACGGCCTCGGCGGTGACGCCGTCGCCGGGGTCGGACATGGCGGTGTCGACCGCGCCGGGACAGACGGCGTTGACGCGAATCCCCTTCGCCCCCTTGCGGGCCAGCTCCAGCGCGGCGACGCGGGTGAGGCCGACGATCGCGTGCTTGGTCGCCGCGTACGCGCCGACGTACGCCATGCCCGTCATCCCGGTGTACGAGGCGGTGTTGACGATCGTGCCGCCGCCGGCCGCCTCGATCTCGGGGGCGAGGGTCTTGAGGCCGAGGAAGACGCCGACCTGGTTGACCTGGACGATCCGCATGAACTCGTCGAGGGGGGTGTCGACGAGGGCGTTGAAGCGGAGGACGCCGGCGTTGTTGACGAGGCCGTCGACACGGCCGTACGCCTCCTTGGCGGCGGTCACGGCCGCCGTCCAGTCGGGTTCGCGGCCGACGTCGAGGTGGACGTAGAGCGCGCCGATCTCCTTGGCGAGGGCCTCGCCGAGGTCGTCGAGGACATCGGCGATGACGACCTCGGCGCCCTCCGCCCGGAACAGCCGGGCCTCCTGCTCGCCCTGGCCGCGCGCGGCGCCTGTGACGAGGACGACACGTCCGTCGAGCTTGCCCATGCGGACTCCCTTCGCGGTGCGTTGGCCGAGGTCAGGGTACCGCTAGAGCTGACGGTACGTCAGATACGACTGAATCGCTTGCACATGCGATCTCAAGTGACTTGCGAGTAGGGATATTTGACTCTGTCCACAGGCTGTACGGGGCCCCAATAATCCTTCACCAGAAGGTAAAGCTACCCCCAAGGAGACAGCAGATCATGGCAGCCAAGAGGCGCTTCAAGAACAAGAAGGTCCGATACTTGGCGATCGGCGCTTCACTCGCGACCGGTGCGGCCACCGTCACCGTCCTGCTTCCGTCGGCCAACGCCGCCGACGAGCCTTCGGTCGACCGCATCATGAGGATGTGTGAAAGGACCGAGAAGCTCAACGGCAAACAGCAGTCGGTGAGTGATTTCGGGGCCTCCTTCGGAGACGGTTTCGAGTCCGACACCTGTGATTTCGTCGAGACGAATTTCGAGGTCTTCGACGGCCCCACGGAGAAGGTGACCGTCGACTTCCCGAACTGCGAGCCGAACGCCACCGAACCGGCGAAGGTGACCACCGAGTTCTCGAAGACCATCGGTCAGGGCCAGGGCAAGTACACCGCGACCCAGCAGGGCGCGCTCGGTGGTCTCTTCGGAGTTCTGAGCGGCGGCTGGGTGAAGCACAAGGGCACGCTGGACATGACCATCGAGTCTGCCACCGCCAGCGAGTCCGAAGTCCGGGAAGTCCCCGTCGGCAAGGTCATGCACGTGACGTTCACGCCGAAGATGCAGCGCATGACCGGCGAATGGCGGGTGCATATCGACGCCGACCCCGGAAGCTTCGCCGTGAATCCCTCCCCCGAGAAGAACTTCGTGGCACCGGAGGTCGTCGAGGGCCCGGTCGTCCGCCCGGGAGCCGCGGGCACGCCCGGCCTCGTGGACGGCACCACCAAGGCCGTACTTGAGGACTGCTGACCGGCCGCCGAGGCCCACCCCCACCCCACACCCACCCTCACCCCAACACACTTCTCCCCCCACGGGATCGCACGGGCCCTCGGGAACCTCCCCTCCCGACGGGCCCACATCCCCCCACTCACCAGCACTTTCCCTCTTTCCACCCCTCTGCAGGAGACACAGATGACACGCAGCGGCCGCAGCGGCAACCACCGCGGCAAGAAGAAGCGCATCACCCTCGCGCTGGCGCCGGTCGCCGCCCTCGGGCTGGCAGTCCCCCTGATGTACAGCGCGGGTGCCGCGACCCCCGACGAGGTGGCCACGGACTGCCGTACGGACTCGGACAAGCTGGAGAACTGCGAGTTCGTCGACGTCCAGAACAAGGCCGACAGCCTGGGCCCCAACGAGCGGGTCACCACGATCACCGACAACTGCGGCATCTCGTCGGCGGCGACGAAGACATTCAGCGGTACGGCGTCCGTGACACGCGTCATTCAGCTGGAGGACGGCTTCAACACGGACGGCAGTACGAAGCTGGGAAGCTCGATCTTCGATATCGGCATCAAATTTGGCACGCAGGAATTCAACATCAAGCGTGACGACACCACGCAGTCGTTCTCCTTCTCCCGGAGCGACACGGTGAAGGCCGACCACATCGCCTTCTTCATGTGGTCCCACAAGCGCACCGACGTCAGCGGCTTCCTCAAGGCCACGTACAAGGAAGCGCAGGACGGCCAGAAGGTGTTCTTCTCCCCCAGCGAGGGAGCCACCACCGTGCATGTCTTCTATCCGCAGATCCTGAAGAACGGCACCCCTGACGGCCGTCTCTGGCTACGTAATGTGCAGTGCGGTACGCCGCAGGCGGACGGCCTTCTCAACAACCAGAACAGCGTCCGTGCCGAGCCCGGATTCGGAGAGGGTGGCGAGAACGTGTCCGACGTCGAGGTCTCGCTGTCGGACATCACCATCGAGTAATTATCCAGCCGTTCCGGAAACCGGCGTGAAAAAAGCGGCCACGCCGGCGGAAGACGGCAGTACGAGCCCTTGTGCTGGGCACGGGGGCTCGTTCTCGTTTGCGAAGCACGCGAACAGCAGCGGCCATAGACGCACCGCGCCCGCCGGTCTGCGCGGCGCGCCCGCCGTCAGACGCGCCCCGCTCGTCACATACGTACCGCGGGCGTGGCCCCCAGCCATCTGAGCACCGCCTCCGTACTCCCCCGGACGTCCAACTTGGCGTAGATGTTGCTGAGGTTGTTGCGGACGGTCTTCTCGCTGAGGGTGAGGCGGAGGCCGATCTCCTGGGCGCCGAGGCCCGTGGAGAGCAGTTCCATGATCTGCCGTTCACGGGGCGAGAGGAGCGAGCGCAGCCGCTCGCTCGCCTCGCCGCCCTGGCCCGACATCCCCTGGGCCGCGTCGCGGAGGGCGGCGCAGGCGGCGGGCGAGAGATAGGTGTGGCCGACGGTCGAGGCCATCACCGCCGAGGAGAGCATGCAGGTGCAGTAGTCGCCCTCGACGAGATATCCCGCCCCGCCCCGGAACACCTCCACCACCGTCTCGCTGTCCCGGCGCGGGCTCACGACGATCACCGGGGCGCTCATCTCGCCCATGGCGTTCAGCAGCACGGGGAACGACTCCAGCGGATCGTCGCAGCGCAGGATCACCACGTCGGCGCGGCTCTCGTGGAGCCCTCGACAGGGCGGGGCCATGAGCGACACCCGGCCCACATAGGTGTCGTCGCCCGCCGGCCAGTCATGGTGCGGCCACTCACCCTCCGCGCAGACGACTACGACGGAGAGGTTGCCGCGGGGCCGGGTGCCGGCGGAGAGCGGGGAACCCGGGTACGGGGCCGCGCCGCGCTGTGGGGAGGTGTGGGCGGCGGTGTCGTGTGAGGAGGACGGACCGTACAGCGGCGCCACACCGTGCGGTGCGGTGCCCTGCAGTGCGGAGTTGTGCGGGGAAGAGCCGAGCTTGGACGTTCTGACGTGCCGGGGCGATCGCACTTCGCGTGTCCTTCCGCCGAAGCCATGACGTCCGTACATACGGGTGCCGCCGTGGACATGTTCAAAACTTCAATGACACATGTCACCCTGTCTGACAGGTTGGCCGAATACCGCCCAGGGCCGGGCCGGGTCGGGCCAGACCGACCGGCCCACTCCCTTGCCTGACGATCCGTCAGATACGACGATGAGGCGAGGAAAGCACGCACTTGACCGACGAACCGAACCGTCCATCAGGGGGCGCACCATGCGAGTTCCGTCCGACGGTCGACAGCCCCAGACCCAACAGGCCCATGCCCAACAGCCCCAAGTCCAACAGGCCCATGCCCAACAGGCAGCCGGCGACCGGCTCCTCTACGGGATGCAACTCCCCATCCAGTCCCAGAGCACCCTCTACGCCGAGCGCTGGGAGGCGGATGCCGGGCCCGAGGATCTGGTCGAGGTCGCCCGCGCCGCCGACCGTGCCGGGTTCGCGTACATCGCGACCTGCGACCACGTCGCCATCCCCCGCCGCCTCGCGCCCGCGATGGGCACCGTCTGGTACGACCCGGTCGCCACGCTCGCCCACCTGGCCGCCGTCACCGAGCGCGTACGACTCCTCAGCCATGTCGCGGTGGTCGGCCTCCGCCACCCCCTGCTGACGGCCAAGCAGTACGCGACCCTCGACCACCTCTCCGCCGGCCGTCTGATCCTGGGGGTGGGCGCGGGCCACGTACGGGAGGAGTTCGAGGCGCTGGGGCTGGACTTCGAACGACGCGGAGCCGTACTGAATGAATGCGTCGAGGCTCTACGGGCGGCCCTGGGCCCCGATGAATTCCCCGCCCACCACGGCAAGTCGTACGACTTCGAGGGCTTGGGCCAGCGCCCCCGCCCCGCCCAGGCCCACATCCCCCTCTGGGTCGGCGGCTCCTCCCCCGCCGCCGTACGCCGAGCCGCCCTGCACGGGGACGGCTGGCTCCCCCAGGGCGACCCCCGCGACCGCCTCCCGGCCCAGATCGCCCGCATCCGCCGACTCCGCGCCGAGGCGAACCTGTCCGCCCCCTTCACCATCGGCGCCATCACCGAGCCGCTCCACCTCGGCACCCCGACCTGGAACACCGGCCACCGCACCCTCACCGGCCCTCCGGAGGCTCTGGCCGAGTCGTTACGGGCATACGCGGCGATGGGCGTGCACCAGATCCAGGTTCGGTTCCGCAGCCGAAGCCGTGCCGAACTCACGGACCAGATGGCCGAGTTCGGCACGAAGGTGGGACCGCAGTTGTAGGGTCGTCCGTCTCCGCCGGTGAGGACGGGAAGCGAAACGGACGCCCCTCCCTCACCGCTACCCATGCGCCGGGCCCGGCCCGGTCCGGCACCGGGGGCACCGGCACGGCGGCCACTGAAGCGACTCCGACAGCCGCTCACCGTCGCGCCTGGCGGTGACAGTGCGCCGCGCACACGGCCATCGGATTCACCGCCGGCCCCGACCTCGTAGGTACGGATCGTCAGCCTGGACGCATCCCCCTCCGGGTACCGCCCGGTCACCGCACCCCGCCGCACCCGACGGCAAAGGACGCCGCGTCCACCCCCAGCGGCCTCAACACCCCACCACCGCCTCGGCTCCCACGACATGCCGGTCCAGATCGATACCGAAGTCGGCCGCGAGTACGAGCGCCATCCGCCGTCGCGCCTGCCGGGCCTGCTCCCGCTCGACGGCGACGAGATACGGGCGGACCAAGGGGGAAGCGCTCCCGTCGTGCGGGCCGTCGTCCAGGCCGTAGGGGGAGCGTGGGGTCTGGGCCTGCGGTACGGCCGCTGCAAGGACCTCGGGACTGAGCTTGGGGACCGGCGGGGCAAGTCGGCAGTCCGCTCGCCGCCTGCCGGTGCCGGGTGCCAATACGCCCAGCACCCAGCGCAGCAACGCATGGACAATGCTCATGTCGTCAACTCCATTCAGTTGGTGGCCAACGCCCCCGGACGGGTCGCATCCGTCGCGGGGGTCTTCTCGTGTCATGACCGACGTTACGGCAACCTGGTCATGCCCTGCCATGGCATGACACAAATGAGCTTGGTTTTCCTTGGCCGCATACGGTCAACCCATGGTGGACATCCCCGAGGGCTACGGCCCCGACGACGAACTGGACCCGGAGGCAGCGGACCCGCTCTACCTGCAACTCGCTGCCGTACTGATCTCCCGGATCGACACCGGCGTGTACCCGCTGGGCCGAGCCGTGCCTGGAGTCGACCGACTCATGCAGGAGTTCGGGATCGCGCGCGGGACGGCCCGTAAGACGTTGGTCCTGCTGGCCGAGATGGGCTACGTGCGTACGGTCGTGGGCAAGGGGTCGTTCGTCATTGAGCGTGAGTCGGCCGACGCGTCCGAGAGCCGCGCGACGGAGGATCAGCCCGAGGCTGGGTCGCAGCGTGGATCTTGACCGTTCCAAGCCCGTCTGGCCCCAGATCGCGGATGAGTTGCGCCGCCGAATCGATGCGGGCACCTACGCCGCCGGTGCGCGGTTCCCCGCCGTCGTGGACCTCGCCTCGGAGTTCGACGTGGCCGCATCGACGATCCAGAAGGCCGTGGCCGCCCTCCCCGCGGAGGGCAGGCTCCGTACGGTGCTGGGGCAGGGCTCGTTCGTCGTCAGGTGAGAGCGTGTCCGCGCACTCAACAGCCCAGGTTGGGCGCGGCGTCCGAGTCAGCGCAGGGCCTCGATGGCCTTCAGAACCAGGGCCCGTGCCTCCGCCCCGTACACGGCATGCCGGTGCAGTTCGCCGAACGCCTTCAGGTACTGGGTGACTTCGTCCGGCTCGGTGATTTTCACGGAAGCGGAGAGCGGTTCATGGTCGACCCGTTCGTCGTCGAAGACCGTGAACGATTCAATCGGCCACATGGTGCGCTCGGTGGAAGCCGGGATGATGCCGATGGAGACAGAGGGGAGAGCCATCGCCGGGAGCAGTGCGCCCAGTTGGCCGGCCATCATGTCCGAGTCACCGAGCCGATAGCGGAGGACTGTCTCCTCAAGGAGAATCGCAAAAGTGCGGCCGCTCTTCCGGACGACTCCGGATCGCTCCATGCGCGCGGCGACGGCGTCGGCCACGTCGTCCGGCAGTCCGCGGAAGGCGGAGATCGCGCGCAGCAGCGCGGTGGCGTAGCCGGGGGTTTGCAGGAAGCCGGGCACCACGTTGGAGCAGTACACCTTGAAGTGCCTCGTCTGTTCGAACAGCCGCAGGTTGGCGGTCTGCAGTTGTTTCAGCCCGGTGCGCTGGAGCCGCTTCCACTGGACATACATGGAGTCGGCCTGACGGTTGGCCGCGACAAGGGCGGGTGCCTCGTCAGCTGCCCCGCAGGCCAGGCACCAGGCTCGCAGGTCGTCGTCGGAGGGGGCGGTGCGGGCGTTCTCGATGCGTGAGGACTTCGCCTCGCTCCAATCGCACCTGACGGAGAGTTCGCGTTTGGTGATCCCCGCGTCCAGCCGGATCTCCCGGAGCCGAGCGGCGAGCGCCTCACGTGCGGCCTGCACGCTGGACGACGGGGATGTTGGAGGCATGATCGCTCTGGTCTCGGTCGTACTTAACGGATCTCGTACTGGTCGTGCGGGATGGCCCGCTCCCAGACGCGCTCGAAAGCGGCCGCGTTGAGTTCGAGCAGGACCAGGTCGTCGTGGAAATCCTCGCCGAGCCAGTCGCCGTTCCCGGCGAAGTCATGCAGGCGGATCACCCGGTCGTCGAAGATCCAGAAGTCACGACCGGGCAGCAGCAGATCCGCCGTGTGTCGACGCGGCAGCCACCGTACGAGTTCGCCCGCCTCGACGTTGGCACGGGTCTGGTGATGCTCCCAGCGGATGTACTCGGTCACCGGCTCGGAGACGACACGCGCTCGGCGTACGACCACACCGCGGGTCACGGCCTCCGCGATGGCCTGATGGAAGGGGCGCCACCATGAGGCCCGGTCCTCCCAGTTGGTGCGCTCGCCTCGCTGCCACGCCTCAAAGCGCGGGTTGCTGTAGTACGCGTCCCGCATCTCCAGGTGGACCGCCGAGCGCTTGGCACCCGCCAGTTGCTCATCGTACGACGTCGGAATGCTCGATGGCATCGATGGCCTCCCTCAGGATGTGCAGCATACGCGCGGGGATACGCACGACTGCCTCGTAGTCGGGCAGCGGCCCCGTAGCCCGCACCTCGTCCTCCAGTTCCTTGCTCGCTTTCCAGCCCTGGAAGACGAACTCCTTCTTCTCGTCGTCCACCCACACCCTGGGGCAGTTCTTCTCATCGGTGTTCGGGTCGATGCCGACGAACCGTAGGGCCATGCCACCCTCCAAAGCCAGTTGCTTACAGAGACTTGCATCACCATCAATTTCTGCAGCTACATCAGTCAAGAGCGCAAACAAGTCATAGCCATGAAGGATGATTCAGGTGCAAGCTTCTGCAAGTTCCTGGCGACTGTGAGGCGCGGACTCCTAGCGTCGACGCTCACGAGCGAACCCGGAGAGGCGACGACTTCCCCGGGTTCCGCCATCCCCTGCTGAGGAGCGCCGCCATGGGGAAACGGCGCCGGAAACCACGTACCCCGAGGTCTCCGGCGTCACACCACCGCACCACTCGACACATACGAGAGGAGCACGACGCATGGCAACACCGACGATCACGCGCGACCCACGTACCTACGTCACTCCGGAGGTCTGGGGGCGGGAGATCGCGCTTCTGGTCCGCGACCACCACACCTGGGACACCGTCATGGCCGAACGCGTCTTCGGTCAGGCCGTCGCCTACCTCATCACCGCCATGCAGTCCGGCACGGCGGGGCTCGGCTGCGGTGAGCTGGTGGACGAGGGCGTTCATCAGCTCATCCTCGACACCAAGATCTACCGCGAGTTCTGCCAGCAGCACTACGGCCAGTTCCTCGACCACATCCCCTACATCGACCGCAAGGCCGACGGCTCGGTGATGCGCACCGCCGAGGCCATCGCCGCGTTCGGGTTCGCGGTCGACTGGCCGCTGTGGGAAAAGGACGCGGCCAACTGCACGCCCTGCTCGTCCAAGACGCAGAGCGGCTGCCATTGAGCAACCGGGGAACCAAGGAGGCCGCTGCCCTTCGGGGCGGCGGCCTCCGCCATTTCCGCATAAACCCATGAAAATTTATGGAAATCCGGTGATCAAGAGGGGCGTGTGAGTAGCGTGCGGCGCATGAGTCTGGAGACCTACTGGAACCGGTACGCGGAAGACCCGATCAGCGTGGAGGAGTCGCTGGAGAAGGGGTTCGGCTGGACGCAATACCCCGGCCACGGGCCTGGTGAGGAGCTGCTGGGACAGCCTGACACCGTGCTCGAACTCGGCTGCGGAACCGGGGATGATCTCGCCTACCTCACCCGCAAGGGCATCCGGGGCGTCGGAGTCGACCTCTCCCCCCGCCAGGTCGACTACGCCCGCGAACGCTGGGGTGACCAGCCCGGCACACGCTTCGTCTGCGCCAACGCCCTCAACTTCCTCGTCGGCAGCCCCGAGAAGTTCGACGCCATCTTCTCCAACTGGGGTGCGCTCTGGTTCTCCGATCCCCGCGAATGGGCCCCCGCCGTACGGTCACGCCTCACCGACCGGGGCGTTCTCGTCTTCTCCTGCGCCCCGCCCGTGGAAGGCTGTTACGGCGCACAGGGCATGTACGGCAACGGCTTCCGAGGTGAGGTCACCCCGGTCCAGCGTTGGGCCTACACGCCCGAGATGTGGGAAGGCGTCTTGCGTACGTACGGCTTCCTGGAGGTCTACGCGAAGGTCTTCGAGGCCCCCGACCCGAAGAACCTCGGCACACTCATTGTCCAGGCCCACGTCGTCTGACAGCCCATCAGAGCCCCGTCCTTCCCCCTGCGGAGGGCGGGCACCGCGCCGGAAGCTCACAGATGGCTGCCGCAGGCGGTTCCCGACCTGGCCGCGACGCTGAGCGAGCGCACGAGCCTATTGCTGGACGAGAGCCGGATTTCTGCCAGGGCCACGCAGGAACTGTCCACCGTGCATAAAGTTCTACGCGATCACCGATGAACCCGGAGGGACCATGGCGGACGAGACAACCCCCGAGCAGGCCAAGGGAACGGCGGGATATCTGCTGGAGCTGGGCATGCTCAAGCGTGCCAAGCGGTCCGGCTGGTGGATCGCCGGCGTGAAGGACCCCGAGACGATCGCGGAGCACTCATTCCGCACGGCGATCATCGGGTCCGTCCTCGCGATGATGGAGGGCGCCGACCCGGCAAAGGTCGCCCTGATGTGCGTCTTCCACGACACCCAGGAAACCCGCGTCTCCGACATCCCGCACATCGGGCGCCGCTACCTCGAAGCCGCCTCGAACGAGAAGGTCACCGCCGATCAGGTCTCGGCCGCACACCCCGCCGTCCGCGCCGGAGTTCAGCGCGTCGTGGAGGAGTACGAACACGGTGACAGCCTCGAAGTCATCTGCGCCCACGACGCCGACAAGTTGGAATGCCTCGTCCAGGCCGTGGAGTACCGGGAACAGGGCTGCGGCAACGTGCAGAACTGGATCGACACCTCACAGGCCAAGCTGAAGACGGCGAGCGCGCAGGCCCTCGCCGAGGCCGCGCTGAACATGTCGTCGGTGGAGTGGCAGCAGACGTATCTACGCTGACCGGCACGAGCACGACGGCTCGCTCCCACCCGTGGGCGGGCCGCTGGCGTCTCAGGACCAGCGCTGCGAGCCAGACCGACTACGCCCGCGAACGCTGGGATGACCAGCCCGGCACATGCTTCGTGTGCGCCAACTCCCTCAACTTCCTCATCGGCAGCCCCGAGAAGTTCGATCCCCGGCGGCATCGCGCCATCATTTCCAACTGAGGTGCTCCCTGGTTCTCTCTCCGCCTCCCCCCGCGAGTGGGCCCCCACCGTACGGTCACGCCTCACCGACCAGGACGGGACCGTCCTGACGGACAAAGCCGATGACGATGGCGGACGCCCCAAGGTGATGCGCGGCAACCTGCGACAGCTGCTGATCGACTCGCTCCCGCCGGCACCGTCCGGTGGGAGCACGAGGTCAACGGTGCCCGGGCTCTTGGCAAGGGCCGCCACGAGGTGACGTTCGCCAGCAGGTGCACCGTTGCCACGAGCCTGCTGGTCGGCGCGGACGGCGCCTGGTCACGAGTCCGGCTGCTGCTCACCGATGCCACGGATCGTGTGACTCCCAAGAGTGCCGGATTGGCTTTCCTGCTGCGGACGGGTGCAGGATGCGCCCTGAGCTTCTCGACGTAACTGCGCAGCAGTTACACACGTCTTGGATCTCTTTGCAGGGGGTGGCGGCTAACACCGCGCGATCTTCTGCTTGGCCATCTTGGTCTCCGCACGCAATGGGGAGCCCTGGAGGTCGTGCCCAGAGCTTGGCGGCGGGGTACGACCGAGGACTCCCCGGTGTCGCGCTGAGATCGCATCCGCACGAGCGAAATCATGAGAGATGAATCCTGAAGCGACACCGCGAAACAGTACAGCAGTGAGACCAGTGTCCCGGCTTGTCCAGGTCAGCCGGGCTGCCCCTGGCATCACTGCGCTATTGGCCATGGTCGCCATCTGCCTCCTGGCCGCCCGTGGGCACACGGATCAGATCGCTGCTGTGGCGTGGTTCGGCGGCGCCGTCTTCGCCGGCGGCACGATCGTCAACGTGACCGTCCACATCCGTCGGTGACCACCGTGGTCAGGCGCAGCTAGCGCGCGAAGTGCCCCACCCGGCATCTGGAGGTGCTGGGTGGGGCGTGGCTTTCGGGGTCAGGCCGTTACGCGCTCGATCTCGATGGCAAGGACACCCAAGGCATCCTTCTCGGGGGCGTAGATGCGGCGGATGTTCGTCAGCAGTTGCTTCGGGAGGCGCCGGGGTTGGCGTTCCCCGGGAGCAGCAGTGTCGAGCACTCCTCGAAGGAGGCGTAGCGGGCGACGCGGACCAGGCATTCGTCCTGGCCGCAAGCAAACTTGATGTAGTGGCTGGCGGCCAGGTTGCGCAGCTTGGCGTACTGCGGACCTCGATCTTCTTGCGGCCGGAGGCCACGAGTTCGAAGTAGCGACGGTAGAGGTTCATACGCCGGGCGGGGGCGTGGTCGGGCTGCGCGCTCATCGGCTGTTTCCCGTATGTGGCGCGGGCGCATGACTGCACGAAGGTGAGCAGGTGGGTCAGGCAGTCGTCCATCTCGATGTCGCTGAGGCCCAGACCGTCCAGCCCCGACAGTTCGTGCTCGTACTTCGCCATCTGGCCCGGCCCGAGCGGAGGTCTGACGGTGGAGACGGCCGCGGCCCATGGGTGGCGTTCGAAGAGGGCTCTGTTCTCCTCGGCGACCGCGGTGACGCGCTCGCGCCAGGGCCGGCCGGTGGTGTCGGTGCGGGGCATACGGGCGTAGGCGGCGTCGAGCATGAGGTCGAGGAGTTCGGCCTTGCCGGGGACGTAGGCGTACAGCGTCATGGGCACCACGCCGAGTTCCTTCTTGGACGAGCGATGGAGGACCAGAGGTAGGATTGGTGGCATGAGTGACCCTACCGGCAAGTACTCGATCACCATGCCGCGTGATATCGCCGAGGCCGCCAAGGCCCGCGGCGGGCCCTCCGGTCTGTCCGCCTACGTCACGGCCGCAGTCACCCGTCAGATCGAGCGCGACAACCTCAACGAACTCATCCAGGTCGCCGAGGCCGAGCACGGCCCCGTCACGGACGAGGAGATCCAGGCCCTGCGTGACCAGCTCCATCAGGCGCGCCGGGAGCAGACCGGGCAGACGCGGGGCGGGGCGGCCGCGTGACCCGATCCCCGTCCCCTGCGGTTCCCGGCGGGACGCTGGTCCTGGACAGCGAGGGACTGGCCAAGGCCGTGCTGCGCGACCGCACGGTCACCGGCTGGCTCGCCCTCGCCCGCGCCGACGACCTGCGCGTGATCACCTCCACGGCCACCCTCGTCGAGGTGATCCACCCTCGGATCAACCGCCCAGCCCTGGATTGGACCCTCTCCCGCCTGGTCGTCGAACCGGTCACCGAGCCCATCGCCCGGCACGCCGCCGCCCTTCTCGCCGACGCCGGCCTGCACGGCCACAAGTACGCCATCGACGCCATGCTCGGCGCCACGGCTCTCGCAGCCCCCGGCCCCGTCACGATCCTGACCTCGGACCCCGAGGACCTGACCGCGTTGTGCCGCGGAGGGGCCACCGTGATCAAGGTCTGACCCCGCCCCTTCGCCGTGCGGACAGCGCATGCATGACCGACACCGGCTGGGATCAAGCGCTCACGCCCCCGGACCCGGCCAAAGCCCCTCGTCCGTCAGCCCCAGCAACTCGATCGCGTTCCGGCGGACGATCCGGTCCACCACCTCCGGGTCCAGGTGGCCCATCTGCGCCTCGCCCACCTCCCTCGACTTCGGCCAGGTCGAGTCGGAGTGGGGGTAGTCGGTCTCGTACAGGACGTTGCCGACGCCGATCGCGTCCAGGTTGCGCAGCCCGAAGGCGTCGTCGAAGAAGCAGCCGTAGACATGGTCGGCGAAGAGTTCGGACGGCGGGCGGTGGACCTTGTCCGCCACTCCGCCCCAGCCCCGGTTCTCCTCCCACACCACGTCCGCGCGCTCCAGGATGTACGGAATCCAGCCGATCTGGCTCTCGGCGTACATCACCTTGAGGTTCGGGAAGCGTTCGAACTTGCCGCTCATCAGCCAGTCGACCATCGAGAAGCAGCAGTTGGCGAAGGTGATGGTGGAGCCGACGGCCGGCGGGGCGTCGGCCGATGTGGACGGCATACGGCTGGACGAGCCGATGTGCATGGCCACGACCGTTCCCGTCTCGTCGCAGGCCGCGAAGAAGGGGTCCCAGTCGTCGGTGTGGACGGAGGGGAGACCGAGGTGCGGGGGGATCTCGGAGAACGCGACCGCCCGGACGCCGCGCTCCGCGTTCCTGCGGACCTCCGCCGCCGCCAGTTCCGCGTCCCAGAGGGGGATCAGGGTGAGCGGGATGAGGCGGCCCTCCGCCTCCGGCCCGCACCACTCCTCCACCATCCAGTCGTTGTACGCCCGCACCCCGAGCAGCCCCAGCTCGTGGTCCGCCGCCTCCGTGAACGTCTGGCCGCAGAAGCGCGGGAACGTCGGGAAGCAGAGGGCCGACTGGACGTGGTTGACGTCCATGTCCGCGAGACGCTGCGGGACGTCGTACGAGCCGGGGCGCATCTGCTCGTACGTGATGATCTCCAGCTTGATCTCGTCCCTGCTGTAGCCGACCGCCGTGTCGAGGCGGGTCAGGGGGCGGTGCAGGTCCTCGTAGACCCACCAGTCGCCGATCGGGCCGTCGTCGCCGGGGGCGCCCATGACCGGCTTGAAACGGCCGCCGAGGAACGTCATCTCCTTCAGCGGGGCGCGGACTATGCGGGGGCCGATGTCCAGGTACTTCTTCGGGAGGCGGTCCTGCCAGACGTTCGGGGGCTCCACCGTGTGGTCGTCGACGGAGATGATCTTCGGGAAGGTGGGGGCCTCAGGGGTACCGGTTTCCGTGGCGCTCGTCTCCATGGTGTCCATGTCCGCCACGGTAGCGCCGATCTGACGCTCCGTCAGCTAGCCGGGGCACCACGAGCCGGCCGCCCCGCAGGCTCCGCCGAACGGCCACACGCACGTTCCGCCGACGACCATCCGCCCGCCCCACCCGACGGCCACCCGCGCCCCGCACCCCCGACAGCCGCCCGCCCCCCACCGCCAACGGCCGCCCCCACACACCGTCGTCGAAGGGCGAAAAGAATGTGTGGGCCCGGTGATATCCCGTGCGGCTACCTGTGACGGGAGTCTCGCGCGGCTGACGTATCTGCCATGAACAAGGCAAACTGGCCTGGTTGTCAGGAAGCCTTGGGGGGCGTCGATGGGTGGTGAATCGCGAGTGCCGGAGGCCGATGCGCCGAGGGTGCCGGAGCAGCGGGGTCCCGGGGACGGACGGACTCCGGTTCGGGACCCCCGAGTCACCGCCGAGCTGCGCTTCAGCGTGCTCGGACCGGTACGGGCCTGGCGCGACGGCGAGCCTTTGCAGACCGGTTCGCCACAGCAACGCGCCCTGCTCGCCGCCCTGTTGCTGCGCGAGGGCCGCACGGCCACGGCGAGCGAGCTGATCGACGCGCTGTGGGGCGACGATCCGCCCTCGCAGGCGCTGGCCGCCGTACGGACGTACGCCTCGCGGCTGCGGAAGGCGCTCTCCGCCGATGTGCTGGTGAGCGAGTCCGGCGGGTACGCGGTGCGGGCGCTGTCGAGGGGCGCGCTCGATCTCGCGGTCGCCCAGGAGTTGGCGTCCGACGCGGAGAAGGCCAAGAACTCCGGTGATCTGTGCCATGCCCGCGCTCTGCTGAACAAGGCGCTCGGGCTGTGGGACGGCGAGGTCCTGGCGAGCGTTCCAGGGCCGTACGCGGAGACCCAGCGCGCCCGGCTGGACGAATGGCGACTGCAACTCGTCGAGACCCGGCTGGACATGGACCTGGAGCAGGGCTGTCACGCGGAGGCCGTCTCGGAACTCACGGCGCTCACGGCCGCGCACCCCCTGCGGGAGCGGCTGCGGGAGCTGCTCATGCTCGCCCTCTACCGCAGCGGGCGTCAGGCGGAGGCGCTGGCGGTGTACGCGGACACCCGCCGGCTGCTCGCCGACGAGCTGGGGGTCGATCCCCGGCCGGGGCTGCGGGAGTTGCAGCAGAGGATTCTGCGGGCCGACCCCGGCCTCGCCGAACCCTCCGCCCCCCTCTCCCCCGAGCCGGCCGCCGCCCCCGTGCGCCCCGCCCAACTCCCCGCCACCGTCCCCGACTTCACCGGACGGTCCTCTTTCGTGGCCGAGCTGAGCGAGGTGCTGTCGGCGGCGTCCGGGGGCGAGGGCCAGGTGATGGCCGTGTCGGCGCTGGCGGGCATCGGGGGCGTCGGCAAGACGACCCTCGCGGTGCATGTGGCCCATCAGGCGCGTTCGGCCTTCCCGGACGGGCAGTTGTACGTCGACCTCCAGGGTGCGGGGGCGAGACCCGCCGAGCCGGAGACGGTCCTCGGCGCGTTCCTGCGGGCCCTGGGCACGCCGGACGCCTCGATTCCGGACTCGCTGGAGGAGCGGGCCGCGCTGTACCGGTCGGTGCTGGACGGCCGCCGGGTCCTCGTGCTGCTGGACAACGCGCGCGACGCCGCCCAGGTGCGCCCCCTGCTGCCGGGTACGGCGGGCTGCGCGGCGCTGGTCACGGCCCGTATCCGCATGGTCGACCTGGCCGGGGCCCATCTCGTCGACCTGGATGTGATGTCTCCGGACGAGGCGCTGCAGCTGTTCACGAGGATCGTCGGCCGGGAACGGGTCGCGGCCGAACGCGAGGCCGCGCTCGACGTCGTCGCGGCCTGCGGCTTCCTCCCCCTCGCGATCCGGATCGCCGCGTCGCGGCTGGCCGCCCGCCGCACCTGGACGGTCTCCGTCCTCGCCGCCAAACTCGCCGACGAGCGGCGACGGCTGGACGAACTCCAGGCGGGCGACCTGGCGGTGAAGGCGACCTTCGAGCTCGGCTACGGCCAGCTGGAGCCGGCGCAGGCGCGGGCGTTCCGGCTGCTCGGGCTCGCGGACGGCCCCGACATCTCCCTGGCGGCGGCCGCGGCCGTACTGGACCTGCCGGCCGACGACACCGAGGACCTGTTGGAGTCCCTGGTGGACACGTCGCTGCTGGAGTCGGCGGCGCACGGCCGCTACCGCTTCCACGATCTCGTACGGCTCTACGCGCGTGCATGTGCCGAACGCGACGAACAGCCGCCGAGCGAGGCGGAGTCGGCGCTGTCGCGGTTGCTGGACTTCTATCTGGCGACGGCGGCCGGGGTGTACGCCATCGAGCGGCCCGGCGACCGGTTGGTGGACCACCTGGAGCCGACCCGCTACCCGGGGCTGCGCTTCACCGAGGGCTCGGCGGCACTGGACTGGCTGTACACGGAGGCGTCCTGCCTGCTGGCCTGCGTACGCCAGGCGGCGGGCACCCGCCGCATGCGCGGCGGCGTCGACCTCCTGCTGGCAGCCAAGGACCTGTCCGAATCCGGCGCGAACTCCCACCAGTACGAGACGACAGCGCGAGCGATGTGCGAGGCGACTCGGGTGGGTGGGGGTTCGTCGGTGGGTGGGGGCACGCCGGCAGCCGGGAACGCCTGGGCGGACGGACACGCCTTGGCGGACGGTGACGCCTGGGCTGAGGGCAGGTCGCGGACCGCCCTCACCGATGTGCTGCTGTTCTCCGGGCGCATCCAGCAGGCGGAGGAACAGGCGCGGCTCGCGATGGAGTGCGCGAGGTCCGCCGGGGACACCACCGCCGTCAGCTGGATGGCCAACAGCCTGGGGCTCATCTGTCTGCATCAGGGCCGGTACGACGAGGGCAAGCCGTTCTTCGAGCAGGCCATCCAGGGCTGCCGGGAGGCCGGGAACCGTCCCGTCGAGGCCACCGCCCTGGGCAATCTCTCCCGCGCCCACCTGGGCATGGGCAACATCACCAAGGCCGTGGAGATCGCACGGCGCGGCCTCGCCGTACACCGCGAACTGGGCCGGACCGTACGCCTCGGCAACGGTCACTTCGCGCTGGGCGTCGCCCTCACCCGGGCGGGCCGGCACGCGGAGGCGCTCGGCGAGTTCGGGCACGCGCTGGGCATCTTCGCCGACCATCGGCAGCGGCTCTGGGAAGGTGTGACCAACTTCCGTGTCGCCGAGGTGCACCTGGCCGCCGGACGCCCGGCCAGAGCCGCGCAGCACGCCGAACAGGCCCTCGCGCTGGGCTGTATCGGAGGGGACCGGATGCGGGGCAACGTCCTCATCCTCCTGGGCCGCGCCCTCGGGGCGCTGGGCCAGGCCGACCGGGCCAGGGCGTGCTGGCGCGACGCGCTCGCCCTGTACGAGCAGACGGGGGCGCCGGAGGCCGACGAGGTACGCGCACTGCTCGCGACACCTCGGGCGGCGTGACAGGGGAGGGCGGGTGCCAACCCCGCTGAACGTCGTTCAGCGTTCGTTTATCTCTCTCGTGCACTCTCGTACCCGTCACACCGTCTTGCGGGGGAGCAGACGGTCTGACCTGGAGCGCATCCGACTATCGTGCGGCTCCGTACGCCCGTCCGGTGGCCCTCGGGGGAGTTCCCGGGCGGGCGTTGCTCACTAGTCAGACAGCAGTCACCAGAGCAGAGGACGCGAGCACATGAGCGACCAGCAGCAGGCCAAGGACACCGCCGCGAAGCCGAAGCCCACGACGGACGCGCAGGACGCGGCGGACGCGACGACCGCGACGGCCACGACCGCCGCCACGGCCGAGAACGCCATGCCAACGCCGCCCGCCGACGAGACCATCACCACGATGGAGAACGCCATGCCGGCCCCGCCGGCCGACATCCGCACCATGGAGAACGCCATGCCGGCCCCGCCCGCCCTCGACCTCGACGGCGGCAAGTAACCCACAGACCTTCTTCCCGACGGGGATCGGCCGCGGTGGCGCGGAGGGGGAGCCACCGCGGCCGAGTCATGCCCAAGGGCTGGTTGTCGGGTCGCCGTTCCACTCGACCCCGATCAGTTGCCCACCCATTGCGGCCACCTCTCGGTCGCGGCGGAGACGCGCTCCGTCAGGGGCGTCAGTGTCACCTCGGCCTGTTGGACGGCCTCGGTGAGTCGCATGAGCATCCGGCCGAAGCCGAGGGGGTCCGTGCCCCTTCCGTCGCTCGTCCGTCGCACCCGCTGTATGACGAGCCCGTAGTCCAGTCCCGCCAGATCGTCGACCAACGGGCGTTCTTCCGGGGCCCGTTGGTCCACGACATCCCGCACCACGTCCATCACGGTCGCGCGCTTGCGTCCCCTCTCGCCGTTGCGCGTCCTACGGGTGTTCTCTGCCCGGATCGGTTCAACCAGCGAGCGGCGGCGGCCGGTTGTGGGGGTCAGATGTAGATGGTGGGGGTGAAGTTCATCCCGTTGACGGGGTCATTGGTGTCCTGGAAGCCACGGGCGCCGTCGCTGAGCCTCTTGGGCTTGCAGGTGTACACCTTGGACATCCAGCTCTTGTGGGCGCCGAGGCTGCTCTTGCGCAGTTCGACGAACTTCTGCCCGCCCTCGCCGAGGCAGACCACACCGTAGGGGCCCCTGACGGCCTTGCCGGTCTTGTTGGTGAAGCTGACCTTGACCTTGTTCTCGGCGACCTTGATGATGCAGCGCCGCAGCTTCTTGCCCGTGCAGGCCCACTTGGAGGCCTTCGCGCTCGCCGCCTGGGACGCCTGCGCGGGGGACGACGACACCGCCGTGGCCCCGGGCACCGACAGCCCCATGATCGCCGTGGCGGCGGTGGCCGCCACGAGGAACCGCGCCTTGTTCCGCATGTTTCTCTCCCGTTTCTGTGTTTCTCTGCCGTGTTTCTCGAAGGTCACGCCCTGCGGGCCGAAACAGCCGATCATCCGCGCGCGAAGATCCCCGGACCCACCGGGTGAACATTTCGTGGAACTCGCCGTTTACCGTGTGCGCATGCAGATCCTCGAAGAGCTGACAGCCCTGTGTCCGCCTCCCTCCGACGGCGGCCGCACCACCAACTGGTCGGTCGTGGAAGGAAAGTTGGGCCTCGCCCTCCCGGCCGACTACAAGCGGCTCGTCGACACGTACGGCCGTGTCATCTTCGCGGAGAGCATCTTGCTGTTGACGCCGGACTGCCCGGACGCCATGTACGACCTGCTCGCCCAGACCGTGGAGCGCGAGGAGATCCTCACCGACCTCTGGGAGGGCGGCGAGGCCAAGCCGTCGGAACTCCTCGACGACGGGGTCCGGCTGGTGCCGTGGGGCTACGTGGAGGGCGCGGGGCACGTCCTGTACTGGCTGGTCCGGCCCGGGGTGGCCCCGGACGACTGGACCGTCATCCTCAACGAGGGGCGCGGCCCTCTCTGGGAGGCCCATCCGGTGTCGTGCGGCCGGTTCCTCCTCGACGTGGTCTCCGGTACGACGACGTCCGTGTACTTCGCCGACCAGGACGACATCGCGCGCTGACCGTTCGAGTTGGAGCGACGTATCGGCTCGATCACCCCGAAGGTGTCGACCCTGCGGCTTCGGCAACTGGAGCGCGACGGCCTGGTCGTGCGCGCGTACTACCTGGAGGCCCCCAGGAGTCGAGTACGAGATCAGCGAACTGAGCCGCGGCCTCGCCCCGCTCTTCGGACACCTCGCCGAGTGGGCGACCAGCGACCTGGACAAGGTCGAGCAGGCCAGGCAGGACTACGACAGGAGCCCGGCCCGGTAGCCCTCGGCCCTGCCCTGGCGCCCCCGTCCCTCATCGAGGCCGTCGTGGCCGGGCGGCTCGACGCGATGGCGACGGCCGAGCCCGGTGGACGAATGCGCGCTGCCGATCCCGTCGCCGGTGATCTGCGAGCTCTTACGCGGTGTTCGACTTCGTGCCGCTCCTGCGCCGCTCCGCGAGCATGTCGATGAGTTCCGCGGCGCTCCAGGCCGTGTGCCGCTCGACCTCCACGTCGATGAGCCTGTGGTCGCCGTCGAGGATCGCGTCGATCATTCGTTCGTGGACGTGCAGGGCGCGCTCGGGATCGGAGCGGGTGCTCTCGTCCACCGTGATGGCGATGTTGATCTGGGCCTCGACGGTGGGCCACAGCCGTTCGAGCATGGAGTTTTCCGAGGCGGTCCAGATCGTCCGGTGCAGGTTGATGTGGGCCTGATGGAGGCGATCCGCGTCCCGGGAGGCGTGCGCGGCCCTGTACTCCTCCCAGCTCGCGCGGAGCATGGCCTTGCGGGAGCCGTCGGGGTCGTCGGCCAGGGCGCGGGCGGCCAGCTGTTCCAGGGCGACACGGACCGCGGCCACGTCCTTGATGAACTTCTCGTCGATCGTGGTGACCACGACCCCGCGGTACGGCTGCTGCTCCAGCAGGCCCTCATGAATCAGCTGAAAGACGGCCTCGCGGAGCGTCGGTCGGCTGACCCCCATCTGCTGGGCGATCTGGACCTCCCGCAGCCGCTGCCCGGCCTCCAGCTCACCGGCCAGGATGGAACGCCGCAGCTCGTTGACGACGGCGTCCCGGCGGGTCTGGTTGTTGACCGCCCGGGGGCCGGTGGCCGTTTGAGGGGCGTGCTCGCTCATTGATCCTCCGCAGATTGTCAGACCACATCGTAGAGCACTGTGGTACTCCTACGAGGAGCCGGTCTGCTCACCGCCGAGGCAGTCGTCATGCACCGTATGCGGTGACGCGCTCGGCACGGACCGTCACGACCACCCTCGGGGTTGTCGCCGTCTCCTGCCAGGGGCGGCTCTCGTACTTGCGGGAGAGCTCGTCGATCAGTTCCGGGCCGCCGTCCCGGGTGATGGTGACCGCTCCGCGCACGACGGCGTACACATGGGCGTCGTCGCGGTCGGTGATCAGCACGCTGGCTCGCGGATCGCGCAGCAGGTTGAGGTGTTTGACGCGGCCCTCGACGGTGGAGAAGGCCACCCCGTCCTCGGTCGCCTTCACCCAGACCACCGTCTGCTGGGGCAGACCGTCCTTGCCGATGGTGGCGACCGTCGCGAAGTTCGGTCCGGAGGCCAGTTTGCGCGCGAACTCGGTGAGGAGGGTCATACCGGAGATCCTTTCAGGCGGGGCTGGGACAGGTGGGGGGAAAGGCACGGTGGGCAGGCCGCGAAGGGGGAGCTCGGGCCTGCCACCGCACGCAGCTCCGCTCGGACCGGGGCAGCGGGAGCCGGTACGGTCCGGTGCGGTGAGCGGGCTGCGGTTCGGGGGAGGCCGTTCAGAAGCGGACGGCGTCGATGAAGGCCCGCAGTCCCGGTGTCTGCGGATCGTCGAAGGCCTGCTCCGGCGGCACGTCCTCCTTGATCAGGCCGTCCTCGAAGAAGCAGATGCGGTCGGCGGCCTTGGAGGCGAAGGCCATGTCGTGGGTGACGATGCCGCACGCGATGCCCTCTTCCTCCTTCAGCTTGGTGAGCACACCGAGGACCTCGGCCGCGACCGGCGGGTCGAGCGCGGAGGTGATCTCGTCGCACAGCAGCAGCCGTGGCCGCATCATCAACGCCCGGGCGATGGCCACCCGTTGGCGTTCACCGCCGGACAGCTGGGTACAGCGGCTGCGCAGGTGATGGGCCATGCCCACCTCGGTCAGGGCCCGCTCGGCCCGCTCGACCAGCTGGGACCTGGACTCGCCGAGCGTGAGGCGAGGCGCGATGGTGAGGTTCTCCAGAACGTTCATATGGGGCCACAGGGTGTAGCTCTGGAAGATCATTCCGACCTGTCCGCGCAGTTCCTGCCATGCGTCCTGGTACTCACCGTCCTGGACGACTGTCTGGCCGGCGATCTCGATGTCGCCGGCGTCCGGCTCCTCCAGACCGGCGATGACCCGCAGGAGGGTGCTCTTGCCGGAGCCGCTTTTGCCGATGAGTACGGCGATCTCGCCGGCGCCGATCCGGAAGTCGGCCTCCTTGAGGACGGGGCGGCCGTGGAAGGCCTTGCTCACCCCCCGCGTGCGCAGGAACGCACCGTCGGTGTCGGTGCCGGTGCCGGTGCCGGTGCCGGTGCCGGTGCCGGTGCCGGTGTCGGTGCCGGTGCCGGTGTCGGTGTCGGTGTCGGCGGCAGGTGTCTTGTCGAGGGTCGGGTTGGTCTCTGTCATCGTGATCAGACACCTTCCGGCTTGAGCAGCGTCTTGAGGGAGGGGTTGGCCAGGGCGGGGGGCCGGTAACCGGGGCGCAGCCGGGCGAGGGTGCCGCGCAGCCCCGAGGAGGGCGGCGGGGCACCGCGCGAGGAGTTGGTGAGCAGGCGCCGCTCGACGAAGCTGGTGAACAGGGTCGCGGGGAAGGCGATCGCGAAGTAGAGCAGGGCGACCAGGGTGAAGACCTCCATGGGCCGGTAGGTCTGGCTGGAGAGGATGTTGCCCTGGAAGGTCAGGTCCGCCAGGCCCAGCGCGGAGACCAGCGAGGTGTCCTTGAACATGCTCACGTTCAGGGACAGGATCGTCGGGATCTGCTGGCGGAAGGCCTGCGGCACAATGATGTGCCGCAGGATCTGCAACCGGTTCATCCGCAGCATCTGCGCGGCCTCGACCTGCTCGACGGGCACGGCCTGCATGCCGGCCCGGTAGGTCTCCGACATGAACGCGGTCAGGTGCGCGGTGAGCGCGATGATGATCGAGAGTTTGCCGGGCAGGTCGATGCCGAGGAGCGCCGGCAGGGCGTAGAACACCCACAGCAGCTGGACCAGCAGGGGGGTGCAGCGGAACACCTCGATGTAGAACTGCGCGGGCCAGCGGATGACTTCGATCTTCGACATGCGGGCCACGGCGAGGGGGAAGCCGAGGACGGCGCTGGCGAGGATGACGATCGTGGAGATCTCCAGGGTCAGCCACAGCCCGTCCAGCAAGGTGGGCAGGGCGGGCCCCCAGACGCTCCAGTCGGGTGAGTAGGCGAGGTTCACGGAATACGCGGGATTCATCGCGGGCTACCTCCGGAAGGACGGCGGTTCCGGGTCACGGCTTGATCTGCAGGTCGCCCAGGGCGTCCACGTCCCGGTAGCCGGCCTCGGCGAAGGCGCGGGCGATCTCACCGCTGGCCACGGAGTTGTCGACGGCGACGTTGAGGATGTCCATGGAGCGGGCGTCGATGTCCGCGGGGACGCCGTAGGCCACGTGGTGCACGAAGATCGCCGGGTCGGGGACGACGATGCCCATCGACGTGTCCTTGGTCGCCATGTCGACGGCGGTGGCCAGGTCGGTGAAGACCGCGATGGCCCGGCCCGCCTTCACACCGGAGGCGGCGTTCTGGAAGGTGTCCACGCGCAGTTCCTTGGCCCCGGCCTGCTGGAGGGCCGCGTCCAGCGCGGTGCCCTGCGAGGTCGCGATCGGCTTGTCGGCGTCGAGGATCTGCTTGCTGCTGGTGTAGTCGCTGTCGCGCTCGACCAGGAACACGCCCGGGTAGGACCAGGAGCCGTGCGTGAAGCGGATCGCCAGGCTGCGCTCGACCGTCTGGTCGAGGTCGGCGGCGACGTCGTACTTGTCGGCCTGGAGTCCGGCGACGATGTTCTGCCAGGTCGTCGCCACCGTCTTGACGTCGACGCCGATGCCCTCGGCGAACTTCTCCAGCGGCAGGAGGTCCGGCCCGGTGCATGTACCGTCCGCCTTGACGACGATGGTGGGCGGGGCGTCGGCGCATCCGATCCGCAGCACGCCCGCCTTCTTGATCTTGTCGACCCAGGCCGCCTTGCCGGAGTCGCCGGAAGCGGCGACGGTCTGCGACGAGCCGCCGTCCGAGCCGGCCTTTCCGCCGAAGTAGCCGGCCAGCCAGGCCAGGATGAGGACTCCGATCACATAGAAGGTGTATCTGCTCTGCTTGGTGAGGGCCATGGTCGTGCTCCAGTGCTAGAGGGTGGGTGGCGCGGGGCGGGGATACGTATCCGCCGGGGACGAGGGGTGCACGCGGTCGACGGCGCGGCGGTGGGGGAGCACGGCGGTGGGGGGAGCGGGCTTCAGGTGACGAGGAATCCGTGCCGCAGGGGGTCTTCGGGATCGAGGAGCTGGGTCGAGGTCGCGGTGAGGTGGGCCCGGCCCGCGATCTCCACGCGCACACCCGGGATCTCGCCGGCATGGGCCGTTTCCACGGCGCGAGCGCGGAAGGTGCCGCCGGTGATGCTCTGGTGCGTGAACGGCCGGCCCATGGGCAGCCGTCCCTGGGCCACGAGCGCGGCCACGCGGGCCGAGGTGCCGGTGCCGCAGGGGGAGCGGTCCGCGCCGGCCGGACGGATGATCACCAGAACCCGGCCGTCCGCTTCGGGCGAGTCGGAGTGGGCGGTGAACTGGATGTGGGTGACACCGGCGATCTCCGGGTGGACGGGGTGGCGTACGTCGATCGCCTCGTTGACGGCCGGGAGCAGCCGGCGGGCGAGGGCGATGGCGGGGGCCGTGTCGTCGGCGGTGATCGTCAGGCCGAGGGCGTCGGCGTCGGCGATCGCGTAGAAGTTGCCGCCGTAGGCGATGTCGACGGTGATGGGCGGGCGGTCGGGGACCCTGACCTCGACGCCCTCATGCAGGAGGAAGGACGGCGGGGACAGGAACCGTACGAGTCCGGCGTGGCCGTCGGACACCTCCACCACGACGTCGACCAGCCCGGCCGGGGTGTCGAAGCGCAGGCGGGTCTCCGGTTCCACGACCGGGACCTGGCCGGTCTCCACCAGCACGGTGGCCAGGCCGATCGTGTCGTGGCCGCACATGGGCAGATGCCCGCTGGCCTCGATGTACAGCACGCCGACATCGGCACTCGGGTCGCAGGGCTCGACGAGCGCGCAACCGGACATGACGGCGTGACCGCGCGGTTCGAACATCAGTGAGGTGCGGACCCAGTCGTGGTTCTGCTCCAGGTCACGCATCTTGTCGAGCATCGTCTTCCCCTTGAGGCGGGGAACGCCCGACAGGACGGTGCGGGTGGGATTGCCTGCGGTGTGCGAGTCGACGCACTGGAAGAGGTGTTGAGCTCTCATAGGCCCTACCAAAATATTGTCTGACAGGCAGCACGATTGGGGGAAGGTTAGGAACGAGAATCGGTCGTGTCAATGGCCGGAACGGTGACGGTTTCGGTCGGGGCGAGCCACCCGGGCGACTCCGTCCCGACCGGCGTCGCGCAGAGCTGGACACTGATGCGGGCATGAGGGAGTTGCAGGTGATGACAGGAGTGCCTTTGAGCGCCCCAACGGTTCGCCCGCGTTCCGCTCGGTGCGCGTCGGCGATCCAGGCCGGTCGGAGCGATCTGCCCGGGGGTATTGACTGGCCCACCCGGTCATGTCTAGCGTCACCGACACGCCATGGATTGTTTGACAATCCGCAGGTGTCGTTGCGAAAGGAATGCCCCATGAGGTTCAGCCGAACCTTGAACGTGGTGGATGCGCACGCCGAGGGCGAGTCCGGCAAGGTCGTCGTCGGCGGGATCGGGCCGGTACCGGGCGAGAGCGTCTTCGACAAGATGCGCTACTTCGAAGAGCACTATGACCAGTTGCGCAAGCTGCTGCTTCAGGAGCCGCGCGGCGCGGTGTGGCACAACGCCAACGTCGTACTGCCGGCCGGTGATCGGCGGGCCGACATGGGATACATCATCCTGGAGTCGACGGAGTACCCGGTGATGTCCGGCTCCAACACCATGTGCGTGGCCACGGTGTTGCTGGAGACCGGGATTCTGCCCATGACCGAGCCGGTCACCCACCTCACGCTGGAGTCCCCGGCCGGCCTGATCGCGGTCGAGTGCGAGTGTGCCGACGGCAAGGTGCGGCGGGTGAAGCTGGTGAACCAACCCGCCTTCGTCTACCACCGGTCCGCGGATCTGGACGTTCCCGGCGTCGGCCGGGTGACGGTGGACATCGCCTACGGGGGGATGACCTACGTTCTCGTGGACGCGGAGTCGCTCGGCTTCAAGCTCGACGTGAGCGAGGAGGCGGCGCTGTGCGACCTCGGGCAGCGACTGAAGAAGGCCGCTGTGCGCCAGTTGGAGGTGAGCCATCCGGAGAACCCTCTGATCCCAGGCATCACCAACACGGTGTTCACCGGGCCGCTCCTGCACGAACGCGACGAGGACGGCACGGAGATGATCCGTTCCAGAAACGCGACCATCGTCTCCCCGGGCCGCATCGACCGCTCCCCCTGCGGTACCGGTACCTCCGCCCGCCTCGCCGTCCTGCACGCGTACGGCCTGCTGAAACCGGGACAACTCTTCCGGCATGAGTCGCTGATCGGCAGTCGGTTCGACGCGCGGGTCGAGTCCACCACCACGGTCGGGTCCTATGACGCGGTCGTACCGAGCATCTCCGGGCGTGCCTGGCTCACCTCCTTCAACCAGCTGGTCCTCGATCCGACCGATCCGTTCCAGAGCGGATTCGTTGTGGGGCGGCCGTGGGAACCCGAGGTCTGACCGGCCCGGCATTCCGGGTGTCCGCATGCGACGTTCTTCGCCATGCACGCTGTTCAGCGACTTCATAGGCGCTCTTCGCGCCCTGTAAGGAGGTACACGTCTCCATGCGCGTCATCGTTGTGGGGGCTGGGGCCGTCGGGCTTGCCGCCGCCTACCGTCTGGCCAAGGACGGCTGCGAGGTCGTCGTCCTGGACGCCCGCCGCGCGGGCTCCGCCGCCTCGCACGGCAACGCCGCCAAGATCGCTCTGGCGGAGAGCGGCCCGGTGCCCGCCCCGGGAGTGATCCTGCAGTCCCTGAAGTGGATGCTGAAGCCGGACAGCCCGCTGTACGTCAGGCCCTCGCTCAACCCGGCGTTCGTGAAGTTCATGCTGACGATGGCCCGGCACTGCACCGCCCGGGACTTCCGCGCCGGCCTGGAGACCACCCTGCGCCTCGCCGAGGGCACGATGGACCTCCTCGACGACTGGACCCGGGACGGCATCGCCTTCGAGATGCACAAGGCGGGCGTCCTGCTGGCCTTCGAGACACGTGAGCGCTACGAGGAGCAGCTCGCCTCCCTCGACATCTTCGAGAGCTTCGGCATGGTCGCCGAACACCTGCACGGAGACGCCGTACAGGCCAAGGAACCGGTTCTCAACAGCCGTATCAAGCACGGCCTGTTCTTCCCGGACGACCGCCAGGTCGAGCCGGGCTCCCTCACCCAGGGCCTGCTCAAGCGGTGTACGGAACTCGGTGTCGAGGTACACGAGCACACGCCCGTACGCCGCTTCCTGCGCCGGGGCGACTCCGTCACCGGTGTGATCACCGACAAGGGCGAGTACACCGGTGACACCCTGCTGCTGACCGGCGGGGTGTGGACCGCCCGGATGGCCGCCCAGCTCGGTGTCCCGCTGCCGATCCGGCCGGGCAAGGGCTACAGCGTCGACTACTCCCCGTCCCCGGTACCGCTGCGCACCCCCCTCACACTGGAGGACGCCCGCGTCGCGGTGACCCCGCTGAACGGCTTCCTGAGGCTGGCGGGCACGATGGAGTTCGGCGGGCTGGAGGAGAAGATCAACCCCCGTCGGATCGCCGCCATCAAGCAGGCGGCCGCCGACTCCCTCACCGGCTGGGACAACCCGCCGGGCGAGGCCGCCCCCTGGGCAGGGCTGCGCCCCATGACCCCGGACGGACTTCCGGTCATCGGCCGCCTCGGCCCCTTCCCCAACGTCTACGTCGCCTCGGGCCACGGCATGCTCGGGCTCACCCTCGCCCCGGCCACCGCCGAGATCGTCACCGAGGCCATCACCCGGCGGCGGGTCCCCGCCGTCGCCGAACCGCTCTCGCCGGGCCGTTTCACCCGGCGCTGAGCCACCCCGCTCCCACCCCACTCCCATCCCTCGACACCAGGAGAATTCCCCATGAGCGCCACGCAGTTCACCGGTATCCTCGCCGCCGTCGTCACCCCGATGACCGCGGACGCTTCCGCCGTCGACGCCGCGGGCATCAAGCGCCAGGCCGATCACATCATCGGCGGCGGTGTCCACGGCCTCGTCCCGGGCGGCAGCACCGGTGAGTTCACCACGCTGAGCCTCGACGAGCGCAAGCAGGTCGCCGAGCTGTACGTGGAGGCCGCCGACGGCCGCGTCCCGGTCGTGGCCGGGACCGGCGCGCTGAGCACCGCGCACACCGTGGAGCTGAGCGTCCACGCCCAGAAGGCCGGCGCGTCCGCCGTCATGATCGTGCCGCCGTTCTACGACGCCCCGAACTTCGAGGAACTGCTGGCCCACTTCGGCGCGGTGTCCGAGGCGATCGACATCCCGGTCATGTACTACAACATCCCGTCGGCCACGGGCGTCAGCCTCACGCCGGAGCAGCTGGCGCAGCTGGCCCGCGAGACCGCGGTGACCTGCTACAAGGACACCGGCGGCGACTACGTGTGGCTGTCCACGGTCCAGCAGGAGCACGCGGGGGACATCACCGCGCTCAACGGCTGGGACACCCTCACCTTCGCCGCCCTCGCCAACGGCGCGCAGGCCGGCGTGTGGGGTGCCGCGAGCATCGTTCCCCGGCTGGCCGCCGATCTGTACGACGCCGTCGCCGTACGCCGTGACCTCGAAGCCGGCCGGGAACTGTGGACGAAGCTCTTCCCGATCTGCCAGTTCCTGGAGTCCCACAACTACGTCGCCGGCATCAAGACCGGACTGGAACTGGTCGGTGTCGGCGCGGGCCCGGCCCGCCGGCCGGTCCTGCCGCTGGCCCCGCAGTACCGCGCCGAACTCCGTGACCTGCTCGTCGCCGCCGGTGTCGAGACGGTCGAGGACGCGGTGGCCGCCGGATGACCACGCACCACCGCGTCCACGCGATCGACGTCCACGCCGAGGGCGAACCCGGCCGCGTGCTGATCGGCAGTCATCTGCACGTCAAGGGCGCCACCATGGCCGAGCGGCTGCAGTACTGCGAGAAGCACCTGGACGGCCTGCGCAGGCTCGTGCTCCAGGAGCCGCGCGGCTACCCCGCCCTGTGCGGGGTGCTGGTCCTGCCCCCGGCCGACCCGTCGGCCGACTTCGGCCTGGTGGTGCTGGAACAGGGCGGCTTCCGCCCCATGTCCGGCTCCAACACGATCTGCGCCGTCACCGCCCTCGTGGAGACCGGCGCGGTGCCGGTCACCGAACCGGTCACCGAACTCACCATGGACACCGCGGTCGGACTCGTCCGGGTCCGCGTCGAGGTGTCCGGCGGCAAGGCGACGCGGGTCACCTTCGCCAACGTGCCCGCCTTCGCGGTCGCCCTCGACCACGAGCTGGACCTGCCGGAGTACGGCCGGGTGCCGGTCGACATCGTCTTCGGCGGGCAGTACTTCGTCCAGGCGCGCGCGGCGGACCTCGGCATCCGGTTGGACCCCTCCGCCGCCAAGGAGATCACCCGCGCCGGGGCGGTGCTGCGGGCCGCCGCCCAGCAGCAGTTCCCGGTCAGCCACCCCTTGAACCCCGGCATCAACCAGGTCGCCCTGACGATGATCCACGGCCCCTCGCCGACCCCGGGCGCCTCCGGCCGCAACGCGGTCGTCGTGCCCAACGGCGAGGTGGACCTGGCCGACCCGGCCACCTGGACCGGCACGCTGGACCGCTCCCCGTGCGGCACCGGCACCTCGGGCCGGATGGCCGCCCTGCACGCACGCGGCGAACTCGCCCTGGACACCCCCTTCGTCCACGAGTCGATCATCGGCACGACCTTCACCGGCACCCTCGTGGGCACCACCGGCATCGGCGGTCACGAGGCCGTGCTGCCGACGATCAGCGGACGCGGCTGGATCACCGCGTACAGCCAGCTCGTCCTGGACGAGACCGACCCCTTCCCCCACGGCTACACACTCGGCGACCTGTGGGGCTCCGCGCCCACCGGGGCGGCCGACACCGACCTGGAGCACTGATGGAAATCACAGGACTGCAGTTCATCGCCGGCAAGCGCCGCTCCGGCACGTCCGGCGAGCGGTACGAGGTGACCAACCCGGCCACCGGTCAGGTCCTGGCCACCGAGATCCTGGCCGGTCCCGAGGACGTCGACGAGGCGGTCGCCGCGGCCCGGTCCGCCTTCGCCGAGTGGTCGCGGGCCACCCCCGCCGAACGCTCCGAGGCCCTGCTGCGCTGGGCGGACCGCCTCGACGCCCGCGCCGACGAGCTCGCACGCGTCGAGAGCGTCAACGCGGGCAAGCCGATCCGGCTGACCGAGGGGTTCGACGTTCCCGGCACCATCGACAACGTACGGTTCTTCGCCGGCGCCGCCCGCAACCTGGAGGGCCGGGGCTCCGCCGAGTACTCCGCCGAGCACACCTCGACGATCCGCCGCGAACCCATCGGCGTGATCGGCTCCATCGCCCCCTGGAACTACCCCCTCCAGATGGGCGCCTGGAAGATCCTCCCGGCCATCGCCGCCGGCAACACCATCGTCCTCAAGCCGTCCGAACTCACCCCGCTCACCTCGGTGTTGTTCGCCGAGGCGGCCCAGGAGGCCGGCATCCCGGACGGCGTGATCAACATCGTGACCGGCACCGGACCCGTCGCCGGGCAGGCCCTGATCACCCACCCCGACGTCGCCATGGTCTCCTTCACCGGCTCCACCGCCGTGGGCCGCCAGGTCGCCGCCCAGGCCGCCGGACTGGTCAAGCGTGTCCACCTCGAACTCGGCGGCAAGGCCCCCTTCGTCGTCTTCGACGACGCCGACGTGGAGGCCGCCGCCCGCGGTGCCGTGGCCGGAGCCCTCATCAACGCGGGCCAGGACTGCACGGCCGCCACCCGTGCCTACGTCCAACGGCCGCTGTACGAGGCGTTCGTGGCCCGCGTCGCCGCACTCATGGACGACGTACGGTTCGGCCCTCTCGACGACCCCGCCACCGACATGGGCTCCCTGATCTCGCTGAAGCAGCGCGACAAGGTCGCCGCCATGGTCGAAGCCGCCCGCCAGGCCGGTGCCACGGTGGTGTGCGGCGGCCGTGCCGCGGGCGGCGCCTTCGCCGACGGCGCGTACTACGAACCGACCCTGATCACCGACGCCGCCCAGGACTCGGCGATCGTCCAGCAGGAGGTCTTCGGCCCGGTCCTGGTCGCGCTGCCCTTCGACACCGACGACGAGGCCCTCCGGCTCGCCAACGACACCTCGTACGGGCTCGCCGCGTCGGCCTGGACCCGTGACGTCTTCCGCGCGGGGCGGGCGAGCCGTGAGATCCAGGCGGGCACGGTCTGGATCAACGACCACATCCCGATCATCAGCGAGATGCCGCACGGCGGCTACAAGTCCTCCGGCTTCGGCAAGGACATGTCCCAGTACGCCTTCGACGAGTACACCCACATCAAGCACGTCATGACGGAGATCACCGGCGAGCAGCACAAGGGCTGGCACGACGTGATCTTCACCAGCCGCTGACCCGTGTGTTCCCCGGGCCGGCCGGAACGACAACCCAAGGAGGAGGGCCGTATGACGGACGCTGTTTCCACGCGGGCCGACGGCGCGCGGGCTCGCGGCGGCCCGGACGACACCCCCGACGCGGGGCTCGGCCGGCTCGGACTGGGGACCGGGCGGCTGGCCGCCGCCCACACGGTCATGGGCGAGGCCGAGGCGACCGCCCTGGCCCGCACATGGTGGTCCCTCGACGTCACCGCCGCGACCCGGCTGGCGACGGAGAAGGACGACACGTTCCGGCTCGACACCGCCGAGGGCGAGGCCTTCGTCGTCAAGGTCTCGCACCCGAACGAGGACCCCGACGAAGTCGCCTTCGAGACCGAGCTGATGGGGCACGTCCACGAGTCCGCGCACGGCGTCCCGGTCCCCGGACTCCTCCGGTCGGCCGACGGCCGGACCCTCGTACCGCTCCGGGACGAGGCCGGCCAGCACCGGCTGGCACGGATGATGACCTTCACCGAAGGCGTACCGCTCGACTCGACCGGGTCCTCCCCGGCGGAGCGGGAACGCGTGGGGGAGGTCCTGGCCAGGCTGCGGCACGCCACCGCCGACTTCCGGCATCCCGCGGATGGCAGACCGTGCGCCTGGGACGTCCGGCACCTCCCGGCGCTCAGGCCGCTGCTCGACGATGTCACCGACGGGGCGCAGCGCACGGTCCTGACCGCAGGGCTCACCCGCTTCATGAACGTCGTAGAACCCCGGCTGCCGCTCCTGCGAAGCCAGGTGCTGCACAACGACTTCAGCAAGTCCAACATCCTCGTCGACCACGGCGACCCCGGATTCGTCACGGGCATCATCGACTTCGGTGACGCCGTGCGCACCGCGATCGCGGTGGACGTGTCGACCGCGCTGCTCAACCAGCTGCCGCGCGACGCCGCGCAACGTCCCGTCGAGGACCTGTTCGCCGAGGCCCGCGACGTGCTGCGAGGCTATCTGCGGTACGCCGACCTCACCGAGACGGAGCTGGGGCTGATCCCCCACCTGGTGATGGGCCGGGTGGTCGCGCGAGCACTGATCACGCTGCACCGCGCGGCGCTGATCCCCGGCAACACCACCTACATCCTGCGCAACACCGAGCAGGGCTGGGGGCAACTGGCCTGGTTCCTGGACCGCACACCCGACGAGATCTCGGCGACCTTCCTCTGACCGGCCCGCCCACCGCACACCACCCGAGGACGACGATGAGTACCTCTGAGACCAAGTCACGCGGAAAGATGAACAACGCGTTCGATCCCACCGCCGCGGCGGGACTCTCCCCTGCCGCCGCCGAACTGGTCGAGCGCCGCACGAAGGCGCTGGGCCCGGCGTACCGGCTCTTCTACCAGCAGCCCGTCCACATCGTCCGCGGCGAGGGGTGCCGACTGTGGGACGACGAGGGGAACGAGTACCTGGACGCCTACAACAACGTCGTCTCCGTCGGCCACGCCCATCCGCACGTCGTCGAGGCGGTGCACCGCCAGATGCGGACGCTGTGCACCCACACCCGGTATCTGCAGGAAGGCGTCCTGAACTACGCCGAGGACCTGCTGGGCACCCTCTCCGGCCCCGTGGCCGACGGCCACGCGATGTTCACCTGCACCGGTTCGGAGGCCAACGACCTCGCGCTGCGCATCGCGAAGTACCGCACCGGCAACCGGGGCATCATCGTCACCTCCGAGGCGTACCACGGCAACTCCGACCAGACGGCGGCGTTCTCGCCGGCTCTCGGGGACAACGCCGTCCTGGGGACGTGGGTACGCCGGGTCCCCACTCCGGACTCCTACCGGATCTCGCGCGAGGGGATGGCGGAGTGGTTCGCCGGCCACGTCCGCGAGCAGATCCGTGACCTCGAACGCCACGGAGAGGGCGTGGCCGCCTTCGTGGTCGACTCGCTCTTCAGCTCCGACGGCATCTACGCCGAGCCGACCGACCTCCTGGGCCCCGCCGTCAAGGCCGTGCACGAGGCCGGCGGGCTGTTCGTCGCCGACGAGGTCCAGTGCGGGTTCGCGCGATCCGGCGAACAGATGTGGGGTTACCAGCGGCACGGCGTGCGGCCCGACATCGTCACGCTGGGCAAGCCCATGGGCAACGGCTACCCGGTCGCCGGGCTCGCCGTCACCCACGACGCCGTCGCCGAGTTCGGCCATGACGTGCGCTACTTCAACACCTTCGGCGGCAACACGGTCGCGATCGCCGCCGCACAGGCGACCTTCGACGTCATCCGGGGCGAGGACCTGCTGGCCAACGCCCGCAGGGTCGGCGAGGTCCTCCGGGCCGGGCTGGCCGAACTGGCCGAGCGCCACGAGGCGATCGGCGACGTCCGTGGCGCCGGCCTGTATGTCGGTGTGGAGATGGTGACCGATCGCGACACCAAGTCACCGAACACGGCGCTGGCGACGGCCCTCGTCAACGGCCTCCGCGAACGCCGCGTCCTGATCTCCGCGACCGGGGCCGACGGCAACGTCCTGAAGATCCGCCCGCCGCTGGTCTTCGACACGAAGGACGCCGACCGGCTGCTCAGCGCGCTCGAAGAGGCACTCACGGCTGAGAGATGAGGGAGGCGGAAGCCCCTGGAGGGAGGCGGAAGCCCCTGGAGGGAGGCGGAAGCCCCTGGAGGGAGGCGGAAGCCCCTGGAGGGAGGCGGAAGCCCCTGGAGGGAAGCCGAAACCCCGCAGCGAGGCGGAGGGCCCCGCAGTGAGGCGGAAGCCCTTTCAGCCCACCCGCCCCCTCCGCAACTCCCCCTTCACCACCTTCCCGCTCGCGTTGCGCGGCAGCTCCCCCACGAACTCCACCGTCCTCGGCACCTTGTAGTTGGCCATCTCCCGGCGGGACCAGGCGATGAGGTCGTCGGCGGTCGTGGCGGAGCCCGGGCGGCGTACCACGTACGCCTTGCCGACCTCGCCCAGCCGTGTGTCCGGGACCCCGATGACGGCCACGTCGGCCACATCGGGATGCGACCCCAGCAGTTGCTCTATCTCGGCGGGATAGGCGTTGAAGCCGCCGACGATGAACATGTCCTTGATGCGGTCGGTGATCCGGAGGTTGCCGTCGGCGTCGAGCACCCCGACGTCCCCCGTACGCAGCCAGCCGTCCTCCGTCACCGCTCGCGCGGTCTCCTCCGGGTCCTCGAAGTAGCCGCGCATGACGTTGAAGCCACGGACCAGCACCTCGCCGGGCGAGCCGGGCGGGAGCGCGGCCCCCGACGGGCCCACGACCTTGACCTCCGCCCCCGGGATCGCCCGTCCGGACGTCGACGCGATCACCGTCGGCTCGTCGCCGCGCCGGCACATCGTCACGATGCCGCTCGCCTCGGACAGGCCGTACGCCGTCAGTACGGTCTCCACGCGCAGCTCCGTCCGCAGGCGTTCGACCAGCCGCAACGGCACCACCGCCGCGCCCGTCACCACCAGCCGCAGGGCGCTCAGGTCGTAGTCGTCGCGGGCGGGGTGGTCCAGGAGGGACTGGTGGAGGGTGGGCGGGCCGGGGAGGACGGAGACCCGTTCGGCCGCCACGTTCGCCATCGCGGTCTCCACGTTGAACACGGGCTGGGGGATCATCGTCGCGCCCCGCGTCAGACAGGCGATCACGCCCGCCTTGTAGCCGAAGGTGTGGAAGAAGGGGTTCACGATGAGATAGCGGTCGCCCTGGCGCAGTCCCGCGAGTTCGGACCACACCTCGTAGCCGCGCAGCGTCTGGGAGTGGGTGATCACCGCGCCCTTGGGGCGGCCCGTCGTACCGGAAGTGAAGATGAGGTCCGAGGGCGAGTCACCGGTCAGCGCCGCCGAGCGCGCCCGTACCTCCGCCGCCCCCACCCCTTCGCCGCCGGCCAGGAAGTCCTTCCATGTCTGGAAGTCGGGGGGCGCGTCGTCGGAGAGGACGACCACCCGCTCCAGATGCGGCAGTCCGGGCAACGGCCCCGGGCTCCCGCACACGGTCCCCGCCCCCGGCGCCCGCAACCGCCCCCCGGCCGCCCCCACCGCGCCCGCCGCCCCAGCCGCCCGTCGCAGCGACGCCACGTACGACGTCCCGAGGAACGTCCCGGTGATGAACAGCAGCCTGGCCCGGCTGCGCGCCAGCACATCCGCCGCCTCGGCGCCCTTGAAGCGGGTGTTCAGCGGTACCAGTACCGCCCCGGCCGTGACCGCGCCGAGCGCCGAGACGATCCAGTCGAGGGAGTTGGGCGCCCAGATGGCCACCCGGTCGCCGACCCGCACCCCGCCCGCGACACAGGCCGCCGCCGCACGCTCCACCCGGGCGCCCAGCTCCGCGTACGACACCCGCGTACGCCCGTCGACGACGGCCTCCACCTCGCCGTACCGCTCCACCGCCGAGCGGACCAGCTCCGGGACGGTCCCCCACTCCAAGTCACCGCGCACAGCGGGCCTCCAGCAACCTGAGAACCAGTAATCGGTACCCGACTCACTACCTGACTGACCGTCAGATTAGCTGTACCCTGACGGACTGTCAGCAACTGAGCCGAACGCTCCGAACGCCCCCGGTGTGGAGGTGCGCCCCATGGCCATGCTCAAGGACGCGACAGCGATCGTCGGCATCGGCCAGACGCCCTTCGCCAGACAACTCCGCGAGTCCGAACGGGCGTTGGCGTGCCGGGCGATCCTCGCGGCCCTCGACGACGCCGGGATCGCACCCGGCGACGTGGACGCGCTCGCCTCGTACACCATGGAGGAGACGGACGAGGTCGAGGTGGCGAAGGCGGTCGGCCTCGGTGATCTGACCTTCTTCAGCAAGGTCGGCTACGGCGGCGGCGGTTCCTGCGCGACGGTCGCGCATCTGGCGGCGGCGATCGCGGCGGGCCAGGCCACGGTCGGAGTCGCCTGGCGCTCCCGGAAGCGCGGCTCGGGCCCCCGCCCCTGGCGCAACACGGCGGTCCAACTCCCCACCCCCGCCCAGTGGACCCGCCCCTACGGCCTCCTCCGCCCCGCCGACGAGATCGCGATGCTGGCCCGCCGCCATATGCACGAGTACGGCACCACCCGCGACCACCTCTTCAACGTCGCCCTCGCCTGCCGCAACCGCGCCAACCAGAACCCGGCCGCGATCATGTACGACCGCCCGCTGACCCGGGAGATGTACATGACGTCCCGCTGGATCAGCGAGCCCCTGTGCCTGTTCGACAACTGCCTGGAGACGGACGGCGCGTTGGCGTGCGTGGTCGTGAGCGCCGAGCGCGCCCGCGACTGCCGCCGCACGCCGGTGTACGTCCACTCCGCCGCCCAGGGCCTGCCCGCCCAGCACCACGGCATGGTCAACTACTGGAACGACGACCCCCTGACCGGCCCCGCCTGGACCGCCGCCCGGCACCTGTGGAAGCACGCCGACTTCACCCCCGACGACGTGGACGTGGCCCAGATCTACGACGCGTTCACGGCCCTCGTCCCCCTGTCGCTGGAGGGGTACGGCTTCTGCGGCCGGGGCGAGGGCGGCGCCTTCACGGAGGGCGGCGCCCTGGAGACCGGCGGCCGGCTCCCCCTGAACACCTCCGGCGGCGGCCTCAGCGAGGCGTACGTCCACGGCTTCAACCTCATCACCGAGGGTGTACGACAACTGCGCGGCACGAGCACGGCCCAGGTGCCCGGGGCGGCGACGTGCCTGGTGACGGCGGGCGAGGGGGTCCCGACGTCGGCACTGCTGCTGAGGAACTGACCAAGTGGTCCTTTTGGATGGGGAGTTGAGGCAATGCTGACACCGGTGGTCGACGAGGACGGCGCCCCCTTCTGGGAGTACGCGGCCCAGGGCGAACTACGCGTCCAGACCTGCGCGGACTGCGGCGAGCCCCGCTTCCCGCCCCGCCCGTGCTGCCCGCACTGCCACTCCTTCGAGGCCGACTGGCGGCCGATGTCGGGCCGGGGCCGTATCTGGTCCTACGTCCGCCCCCACCCGCCCCTCCTCCCCGACTACGCCGAGCAGGCCCCGTACACCGTGATCCTGGTCGAACTGGCCGAGGCCCCCCGCATCCGCCTGGTCGGCAACCTGGTGACCGCCCCGGACGCCCCCCTGAACTCGACCCCGCCGGACCGGATACGTGTCGGCGCCCGCGTACACGTGGTCTTCACGTCCGAGGGCCTGCCCCAGTGGACCCTGGAGCGCCCATGACCCTGCGCACACGGACGGACAAGGAGACGGGGGTCGCGGTCCTGACGCTGGACCGCGAGCGGAAACTGAACACGATGGACGTGGAGACGGCGGCCGAACTGTCGGCCGCCTGGCGGGAGTTGAGGTTCGACGACACGGTACGGGCGGTCGTCCTCACGGGAGCCGGGGAGCGGGCCTTCTGCGTGGGCCTGGACCGGGACGCGGTGGCCGGCATCCCCCAGCCGAACTCCCCCTACACGATCGACGACCCGCTGATCGCGACAGGCCCGAAGTCGAACGACCTCTGGAAGCCGGTGATCGCGGCGGTGAACGGAATGGCCTGCGGCGGAGCCTTCTACCTCCTGGGCGAATCGGACTTCGTCATCGCGGACTCCACGGCCGCCTTCTTCGACCCCCACACCACGTACGGCATGGTCAGCGCCTTCGAATCGATACTGATGGCCCAGCGGATGCCGCCCGGCGAGGCCACGCGCATGGCGCTGATGGGCACCGCCGAGCGGATGTCGGCGCGGCGGGCGTACGAGGTGGGGCTGGTGAGCGAGGTGACGGAGGCGGGGCAGGCCGTGGCGGCGGCCGTGCGCTGCGCGGAGGTGATCGCCGGGTACCCGCCGGAGGCCGTCCAGGGCACGGTACGCGCCTGCTGGGCGGCCCAGGAGACGGCCAGGGCGCACGCCCTCGCGTACGCCCCGCATCTGGTGTCGCTGGGCAATCTGCCGAACGAACGCCAGGCGGAGCTGTTCGCGGGGCGCGGGCCGGGTGGTTTCCGGGTGCGATGACCGGGCCGGGTGGTTTCCGGGTGCGATGACCAGGCCGGATGACGGTGGGTGGCGTCAGTCCGCGGTCGCGGTCGGCTCGACCTCGCAGTGGTCGACGCTCTTCGCGACGTCCGGGCCGGACAGGTCCACCTGGACCGTCACCGTCTCGTTGGCGCCGACGAACTCGGTCCCGGTCCGCTGCTCCACCCGCTGGGACGAGGCGTCGAGGAAGTCCACGGTCGCCGTGAAGTAGTAGCCGGTGGAATTCGGGTTGGTGATCTCCACCATGGCGTACGGCATGGCCTCCGTGGCGCAGTCGATCAGCTCCACGGTGGCGTCCTGCGCCGACTCGGAGTTCGACGATCCGGAGGAACTGGAACCGTAGTCGTCGTCATCGTCGTAATCGTCGTCGTAGTCGTCGTCGTAGTCGCGGTAACCGCCCGACGAGGACGATGACGACGACGAGCTGTCATGGTCCTGGCTGGAGCTGCTGCACCCGCCGCCCCCACCACTGCTGCTGCCACTGGAACCACCGCTGCCCCCGCGCCCGGTCGAGAACCCCGTCAACGCGAGTACGACAACGACCGCCATCGACGCGAACCGCAGTCCACGGCCCCGTATTTGCATGTGCATGGCGACACCTTAGCGACGTTTTCCGATCTCCCGCTTCCTTCGCCCGTCGATCCGATGTTAAGTTACACCTCGTAACTTACTACTCGTAACTTATGGGGTCCGGGAGATGACGAAGAGCAGCAGGGTTCTCGTGGTGGGCGGATACGGCACCGTGGGGATGGTGATCAGCGAGCTGATCGCCCGCAGGCATCCGGATGTGGAGGTGATCGTCGGAGGCCGGCGCTTCTTCAAGGCGGAAGCGGCGGCACGGCTCCGCGGCCTCGCGGGTGCGGTGCGGATCGATGTCACGGACGACGATCCGCTCGCCACCGTCGACCCGCTGCCGGACGCGGTCCTGGTGGCCGTCAACGACCACAACGACCGTCTGCTGCACTCCGCCGCCCGGCGGGGCATCCCCCTCGTCGACATCGCCCGCTGGCTGAAGCGCGTCGAGGACGCGCACCGGACCCTGGCGGGGGAAACGGTCACGGCTCCGGTCGTCCTCGCCTCGGGCTGGATGGCGAGCGCGGCCGCGGTGACCGTGGCGGCACACGGAGGTGGCCTGCCGGCCGATCAGGTCGACATCGACATCCTGCTGAGCCTGGAGGACAGGACCGGCCCCGACTCCGCGACCGGCTTCGTCGACGTACACCTGCCGTTCGAGCTCTGGGAGCGCGGCGAGACCCGCACCGTGCGCGGCATGTCGGAGCCTCGTCGGGTGACGTTCGGCGACGGACGGACCCGTTCCTGCCGTCTCTTCAGCAGCCCCGAGCAGGCGACACTGATCACCACCGGGCACGCGCGAGGGGTGTCGGTGCGCATGGCCTTCGACAGCCGTGCCACGAACTCGGTGTTCGCCGCGCTGGTGAACTCCGGCCTCTGGGCGAGGCTTTCGAAGGAACGCCGGACCGGGATTCTGCACAGCCCGGGAGAGAAGCCCGGCGCCTCGCACGAGTTCGCCGTCACTCTCAGGACCGGCCCGACCACCCGCAGAATCCTGGTCGAGGACCCCGAAGGACAGGCCCATCTCACGGCAGCGGGCGCGGTGACGCAGCTGGAACGTGTCCTGGGCCTGAACGGTCGCGAGCGCCCCGAGCCTGGGATCTCCTTCCCCGAGGAAGCGAAGGACGTCAAGGCGGATGTGGCCGCCCTGGAATCGATGGGCGTGCGCTTCACGGAGTTCCCCGAAAGCCAGGCCGGTTCGGCGGGACCCGCCCGGACGGCATAGCCCCTCTGCCGACTGCCGGAGGCGAGGCCGCCCCTGACGACGGCTGTCGCGGTCGCCCCCACGCCCGTGAAGATGGCGCGGGGCCTTCTTGCCGTCCCCATCCCCATCCCGTTCAATGCTGCCTCGTACGACGCAAATGTCGCTGCATACGGGGGAAGTCGAACATGAGCAGCAGCGGGCACCCGATACCGGACCCGTCACCCACACCGCCACCCACACCGCCACCCACGCCCGCACCACCGACGCCGCCCCCGCCGCGGCGACGCCCCGGCAACAGAGGCGAGACGGCGGCGCTGGTGAGCGCGTTCACCGGTGTCGTCGGTCTGATCCTGGGCTTCTTCGGCGTCCCCTCGCTCGTCACGCCGCCCACGGCCCGCACGGTCACGGCCACCGTCACCGCGACGGCCACCACGACGGTGACGGCCTCCCCCACGGCGGAGCCGAGTCCGAGCGACACCGCCGACGCCCCCGGCGCGAACGCCGACTCCTCCACGTCACCCACCCCCTCCACGGAGGTGCCGCTCACCGATGTCGAGGCGGTGGACACGGGCCAAGGCGGCTGGGAGCGCAAGGCGGCGACCATGGGCGGCAAGCGCTTCGACAACTCCATCGTCAACGATTCGGGGGGCTACGAATGGCTGTCCTACAGCATCAACGAACGCTACAAGCGCCTCACCGTCACCGTGGGCCTCGATGACGACGGCGTCGCCTACCCGGGGACGGTGACCTTCATAAGCGGCGAGTTGGGCGACGGCAAGACACTGAAGAGCGCGAACGCGCAGATCAACCGCCCGGTGGAAGTGACCGTGGATGTGACCGGCGTCGCCATCCTCACCATCCACTTCGACGGCGACGGCGCAGTCGTCCTGGGCGACCCCGTCCTCCACCGCACCTGATCCCGGAGCCGCCGTCAGGCGCTCAACGGGGGGTGAGCGTGGCTCCAGCGGAGCGCCGGCCGGTCGCCGATCCAGTACGAGCGGGCGGTTGTGCTGATCCGCTGTCCGCCGATCCAGTAGGCGTGCGCCTTGGGCGTGACCTCGATACGCACAGAGGTGATGTCGGGCTCGCCTGCGGCCCGCCAAGCGGTGACGGCGCCTTCGACGGCGTCCCAGAGGGCGACGGGTCCGCCTTGCCGGACGTTCCACTCGTCGCCGTCGGCGGTGAGGGCGGCGAACGCCTCACGGCCGGTGTCGAAGAGGTAGGCCGTCTCCCGGCCGCCACCGACCGCTCGCACGAACTGGGCGCCGGGAGCGGCGAGTTGGGCCAGGAAGGCGGGCATCCATGCCTTCAGTGCGTCGGGTGACAGGCTGGTCCGCCGCTCGGTGTCGGCGTAAGCGGCGCGGGCGGCGAGATCCCCGGAGAGCGGTACGGCAGCCTCCGCGCGGGCCGGCATGAACGACGTACGGCCGATGATCCGGCCCTCCGCCGTACCGTCGTCCCTGACTGTGAGCTTCGCCAGGCCGGTGCCGTACGACCAGGCGCTGGGCCCCACGGTCGCGAGGATGATCCCGCCGGGCCTGGTCTGCCGCACCCAGGCGTAGGGGATGCGGCGTACGGCACAGGTGGCGATGGTCCGGTCGTACGGGGCCCGGCGCGGGTGCCCGAGGAGGCCGTCCCCGGTGACGGTCCATGTCGAGTACCCGGCGTCCTCCAGGGCGTCGTCCGCCCGCCGCGCCACAGCCGCGTCGACCTCCACGCTGGTGACGTTGTCCTCGCCCAGGCGGTGACAGAGCAGGGCGGTGGAGTAGCCCGTCCCCGTGCCGACCTCCAGCACCCGCATACCGTCCTCCACGTCCAGCGCCTCGCTCATCCCGATGACGGTCGAGGGCATCGTGGAGGACGAGGTGGGAAAGCCGGTCACGGTGCCGTCGGCCGTCTCCGGGGTGACGTGGCCGTCGAGTTGGGTCACCCAGGTCTCGTCCCGGTAGGCGAGGGTCAGCCACTCGGCCTCGTCGGTGTCGCGGCTGACGGGCGTGTAGCGGGTGAGGCCGTCGGGTCCGGTCTCGTCCTTGAAGAACGACGGGAGAAACAGCTCCCGGGGTACGGCTTCGACGGCCTTCCGCCACGCGGAGGACTTCAGAACGCCGCCCTGCTCCAGCCGGTCGGCCAGAGCACGGCGAAGACGAGCGGGGTCAACGGGCGTCACTCGGTGGCTCCTTGCTCCAGGGGGGCGGCGGTGATCGGCGAAGGGCGGCGCCGTTCGTATGCCAGGTATGGCGGAATACGTCCCTCCGGGATTTCCCGGGCCGGCAGTGTGCCTACGTATTCGAAACCTGACTTGAGCAGGACACGGCCGGACGCGGGGTTGTCGGGGTGGTGTTTCGCGCCGAGCAGGTTCATGTCGGCGGTGGTGAAGGCGAAGTCGACGAGCAGCCTCACGGCTTCCGTGGCATAGCCTCGGCCCCAGGTGTCCTCGCGCAGTACGTAGCTGACGTGTCCCTCGATGTCGTTCGCACGGCGCAGCTTCACCACTCCCACCAGGTCCCCGGCGCGGTCGATGCCGAGGACGTACTGAGCGACCGGCTCTTCGCCACCCCACGCCCGGGCCCGGGCGACGTACTGTTCGGCTTCCTCCCGCGTCATCCCGAGGCCTCCGAGGAAGCGGACGGAGGCCCCGCTGTAGACGCGTCGGACGGCCGGGGCGTCGCCCTCTTCCAGTGCCCGCAGGGTCACCACGAGGCGACCTCGGCGGCGGTGGGTCGCTGGTCGGGGTCAGGGTGGAGGCAGGCCGTCATGAGGTCTTCGAAGGCGGGAAAAGGCCAGGGACGGGCGTCGCTCAGCGAGATCGTGCGGCCCTCGGCGATGGCGCGCAGCTTGTCCGACCGGTCCACCTCGTCCTCGTACGCCACGGGACGTCGCCCGGTCCAGCACCAGAAGAGCGAGGCGCCCAGGCCCCACATGTCGGCTGGCGGCTCCGCCTGAATGTGCGTGTCGTCGCTGGTCGTCAGGACGGCGTCGGCGATTTCGGGGGCGGTGGTGTGGGTCAGCGCACCCCGGTAGGGCAGCCGCTCCGCGTCATCGGGGCCGCACGCCAAGGCGTAGTCGATGACGGCCGTGCCGCCGTCGCCCATGACGAGCGTGTTGGTGGGCTGCACGTCGGCGTGGGCCCACCCTGCGGCGTGCAGCCGTGCGAGCTGCTGTGCCCAGCTGCGGGCGACACCGAGAAGCCGAGGCTGTAACGGGAGTCGCTCTCCCTCCGGGTCCCGCGCCGGGGCGAACGCGTGCCACAGCGGAACACCGTCGATCCAGCGCACCGCCAGCCACTGACCTTCCGCCCACGCCCCGGCATCGACGCGGTATCCCTTACTCAGGGCTCCGGCCTCGCTCAGGCGCAGCAGATGGCGGTCCTCCTGGGCCATCTCGGCGGCCTTGTAGCGCGAACCGCTCTCGTTCTCGGGGGCGTTGGCCTTCAGCACCACCGCGCCCAGCGGCCCGTGGACCTTCCACGCCCGGGAGCCGCGCCGGTCGCTCAACGGCTCTGCGCCGAGCGGGAAACCGCACCGCTCCGCGAGGAGGGCGATGGCTTCGGTAGGAGGTGCTGCGCCCACTGTTTGATGTCCTTCCAGTCGCTGCCGTTGTCTTTCAGCGCAAAAGCCTCGTCGCCAGGCTGCGGAGAGGCTCGGCGAGATAGGGATGGTCGCCCAGTTCGGCGCGATGGAGCAGGCGGGCGGCGACGTAGAGCTGGGCTCGGCGTCCGTCAGGGGTGTCGAGGACGGGGAAGCGGTCGCGCACCTTCTGAGCGAGGGCGGGGACGGGGAGGCTGTAGCAGTAGAGCGTGGCCGCGTCGGTGCCGACGGGTCCGCGACCCCAGAGTTCCCAGTCCAGGATGCCCAGGGGGCTGAGGAGGTTTGCCCAGTGGAGGTCGCCGTGAACGGTTTCCCACCGCTGGATACGGACATCGACTTGGTCACCGAAGGCAGCCTGCACACGGAGGTCGACCTTGTCCTGGTCGGTGCTGAGGCGTTCGGTAGGGGTGGCGGCCAGCTGCCGCAGAGCATCACGAAGACCGTTCCACCAGTCGTCGGACGGGTCGAGGCCCGGCCGGGCCGTGTCGGTCGGTGAGCATGGTGTTCCGGGAAGGAGGGTCATGACCTCGGCGCGTTGGCGGCGCCAGTCGCCTTCCGTCCATTCGTAGACATCCAGTACGCGCGGTTTGGGCAGCCCGTGTACGCGGTTGGCGTCGGCGTTTCCGGTCCAGGCGTGGCCCTGGGGCCACCGGGTCAGTTCGGAGACGACACGGAGCCAGCGGGAGCCCTCGGGGGCGACGGCGGGTGCGCTGATGGAGCGGTCGCGCCAGCCGAGAACGGGGTCGGCGGTGATGGTCAGGCCGAAGTGATCGGCGGCGCTTTCCAGGTTCTGGCGCATCCAGACGCGGAAGCGGCGGTCCGCCTCGGCGATGTCGCGGGGTCCGGGTCCGGTCGCCGTCACGGGACGATGTGGCGCAGATAGGCGGCGGGGTTGGTCATGTAGCGACGCCAGTGGTCGACCAGCTCCAGGTCTTCCCATCGCGTACGCCGGAAGCCGTGGTCTCCGACCTCGATGATGTCCGCACCGGGGGTGCTCGCGAGGATGGGTGAATGGGTGGCGCAGATGACCTGTGCTCCGCTCTGTCCCAGTCGGTGCATCAGCCCGACGAGTTGGAGGCAGGAGGTGAAGGACAGGGCTGCCTCGGGTTCGTCCATGACGTAGAAGCCGGGGGCGTCGAACATGGCCTGGAACATGGTGAGGAAGCCCTCGCCGTGGCTCATCGCGCTCGTGTCCTGGTCCCAGTAGCCGGGTACGCCGCCGAGGTTCTCGGTCATGTCGAACGCGGTCTCGGCCCGCAGGAAGAAACCCTTCTTGTTGCGGCGAGGGCCTGCGAGCATCCGCGCTCCGGCGCTGGTGGTGTCGGCACGCAGGACTTCACCCAGAGGCGTCTTCGTCGGGTCGGGACGCCCCCGGAGCCGGGCGAGGCGTCCACCGTAGGCGTCAAGTTTGAAGCTCTCGGCGATCGCTTCGACGAGGGTGGACTTGCCCGAGCCGTTGTCGCCGACCAGGAAGGTGACCGGGTGGGTGAAGGCCAGCCCGTGTTCCAGGAGCTGGGTGACGCAAGGGACCGTGAAGGGCCACTGGCCGCGTTCAGCGCGGACGGGGACCAGAGCTTCCGGTACGTACACCCGGTCGACGAACACGCGGCTCCTAGTCGTAATTCGGCTGGCAGCCCCCGTTGGGAGTGCAGGGGCCCGCCCCGGTCGGCCAGCACGAGGGGTTACAGGCCGGCCCGCATGACGGTCCGCACTGGGGATCACACGGGTCCTTCTGCCCCTTGCCGGCTGCAACCGACTCCCGTTCGGCGAAGCCAGCTTCCAGCTCGGACCTCACCTGCTGGGCCTCCGGGCTGGTCAGGATATCGGCAAGAGTGGCGTCCATGACGTTGCCAACCGGCAGCCACCGGGAGAACACGCAGGGCCACACCGCGCCGTCCGGGGATATGGCGATCACGCCGGAGGTACAGCGGCCGCACAGCTGCGAGGTATCCGGCCCGCTTTCACGGACGCCGCGGCCGACCTCCCGCAGCCGGTCCACGCCGATTTCCTGGACGCCGAGGGTGACCAACTCACGCTGGGCCGCGGCCACTCGCTGCTCCTGCCGCAGATCAATGACTCCCGCCCGGACCGGAATGTTACGCCGCACGGCTTCGGCGACATTGGCCTTGGTACGAGCGTGACTGGGACGTCCGGTGATAGCGGCATGTTCGTCGGGGTCGTCCGAGTAGTAGCTGGTCGCCAGGGACACTCCGTCGCGCTCCAGCAGTGGCCACAAGGCGGCGGGGACGTGAACGAGGTTGGAGAAGATCTCCACCCGCAGGCCCTGGTCGAGAGCGTGTTCAACCAGGACGGACAGGTCAGGGTGAAGCATCGGTTCGCCGCCGATGAATTGCACCATGGTTACGCCGCAGGAGGCGAGCTGTTCGATCACACGATGCCAGTCGCTCGGCCCCATGGTCCCGTGGGTGCCCTGGGGCCCGGACTTGGCGTAACAGTGCTCACACGTCAGTTGGCACTTGCCGGTGATCTCCAGCCAGGCGAAGTTGAGTTCACGCACTCGTTCCCCCCTCGTGATCGGAAACGGTGGTCTGGGTGGCCGGGTCGAGTTCGGTGGTCGCCATGAATACAACGTAGGAATCCGAGCGCCCCAACTGCCAGGCGATTGCACGTGATTGCGGGGCGATCACCCGAGCGCGTCCATTGCCGCCCTGATCAGCGCGTGCGCCTTCACTCCGTGGACGGCGGTGTCCGCCAGCATGGCGAACGTGTCGGCGTACGCCCTGATCTCGCTGGGCTGGGTGAGGGTGAGATAGCCGGAGACCAGCTCGACATTGACTTGCGCCGAGTCGTAGATCCAGAAGCCTTCCACCGGCATACGGGTCCGGCCGAGCCGCATGGGTACGACGCCGAGGCTGACGTTGGGCAGTGTGCCGACCCTGAGCAGGTGCTCAAGCTGTTCCTGCTGCGTGTCGGCGCTGCCAAGACCATTGCGCAGCACCGACTCCTCGATCAGGAACGCGAAGCGGCGGTGCCCCTCGTACAGCACCCGCTGACGCTCCATGCGTACGGCCACGGCGTCGGCCACGTCATCGATCTCGACCCTCCGGAGCTGCACGGCACGCAAAACATCTTCCGTGTAGCCGTGGGTCTGGATCAGTCCTGGGACAAGCCATGACGAGTACGCCCGGAACCGTCGCGTGCGTTCGAAGAGGGGGAGTACGGCCTCCTGAGCATGCCGGAGCCCCGCGCGCTCCATACGGCGCCACTCGATCCACATGCCTTCAACGGCCCGGAGGGAAGCGATCAGGTCTTCTGTTCGGTCCTCTTGCCCACAGGCCCGGCACCATGCGCGGATGTCGTCTTCGGACGGTGAGGTCTTGGCCGTCGAGATCCGGGACACCTTGGAGGGATGCCACCCGCAGGCCTCGGCGAGCGCCTTGCCGTCCAGCCCGGCGTCCTTGCACATCTCCCGAAGGCGATCGGCGAGGACTTTCCGGGCCGTCTGAACACTGGACGATCCTGATGCGGGCATGGTGCGTACCGGTCAGACCGGCTTGTACTCCTCGTGCGGTGTGGCCCGTTCCCAGACCGTTTCGAATGCCGTGGTGACCAGCTCCACGACGGCTGGCTCGGTGCGCCATTCACGGTCGACGACCTCCCCGTCTCCGGAGAAGTACGTGAAGAGCACTGAGGAGCCGTCGAACATCCACAGGTCGGTTCCGGGGAGCGCGATGTCCGCCGCTCGCCGCCGGGGCAGCCAGCGCACCAGTTCACCGGCCGCGATGTTGGGAAACGTCACGTCGTACTCGTACTTGATGTAGTCCGTCACTGGCTCCGAGACGATCCGAGCGCGCCGCATCACGACTCCGCGTCCGGTCGTCTCGGTCACCACATCCAGGAACGGACGCCACCACGTCGACCGGTCGGCGGTGGCGTCCAGACGCCTGCCTCTCTGCCACGCGACAAACTCCGGGTCACTGGGCTGGTAGGCATCGCGCATCTCCAGGTGCACGGCGGAGTGCTTGGCCTTGGCCAGCGCCTCAAGAACGGGGTTCATCAGTGGCGCCGTCCTCCGCACGCGGCATGTACTGCAACATGACTTTGGGCAGCCGGATGATCGTCTCGTGCTCCGGCACATCCGTCGAGTGGCCGGGGATTGAACCGATCTCCTGGCAGGCCTTCACCTCGGCTTCCGTGGCCTTGTACGACTGGATCAGCAGGTCACCCGTCTCCTCGTCCAACCAGATCGTCGGCGATTCCGTGTCAGGCGTATTCGGGATGATCCCAAGGAACCGTAACCGCATGCCTTCCCCTTCAGCCGCTGCGATTGCGCCGATTGCACGACCTTGACGCCGCCAGGAGGACTCGTCAAGAGGGCGTCCGACCTCGCAACCGAAGAGAGGGAAGCACAGCGTGACGCTCCTGGAAGGACTCGCCGCATCCGACGCACCCGTCGTGATGGACTTGATCTCCTCCCACGACACCGCGACAAGGCCCATCCCGTTGGAAGGCACCCCCTTGGAAACCCGCACGATCCGCCGTACGAGCGTCACCCTCCCTTCCCTCGACGAGCCCGGCCTCTACCTGTCCAACGTCCGCTCGCTCGAAGGCGGGCGCGGCCGGCTCACCGCGTTCCGCTACGCCGACGCCGACATCCGGGACCTCGACCTGTCCGACACGCACCTGTTGGACGGCCGCGTCACCGGCCTCAGAACCCAGCGCACCCGATTCGACGAACTCCGCCTCGACTCCGTCGAGTTCACCGGCTGCGACCTCTCCACACTGCACTGGACCAACAGCAAGATCTCCCGCGCCGTCTTCCGCGACTGCAAACTCATGGGCGCCGCTCTGGAGGACATCACTCTCGACCACGTCCTGTTCGAGAACTGCAGACTCGACTACAGCACGGTGGTTCGCATGCGCACCGCGGGCCCCGTCATCTTCTCCGCGTGCTCCCTGCGCGAAGCCACGTTCGCCGCAGCCGACCTCACCGCCGCCCTGTTCGACGACTGCGACCTGCGGCTGACCGAGTTCGACAACGGCAAGTACCAGGGGCTGGACCTACGCGGCAACGACCTCTCCCAGCTCCGGGGCGTTGCCACGCTCAAGCAGGTGATCATCGACCAGGCGCAGACCCCGCAACTGGGCGAGGCGCTCGCGGCGGAGCTGGACGTCACCTATGGCGAAGATCTCGACGTGCGGTAGTCACCGCCCGAGCGAGCCGCCCTTGGCCCCGTCCAGGAAGGCCCGCCAGGAGTCGGGGCCGAGGTGGAGGAGGGGGCCGTGGGGGTTTTTGCTGTCGCGGATGAGTCGGCCGCCGGTGGGAGTTAGGGCGACTTCGACGCACTGGCCTTCTTGATGGGTATAGGACGACTTCCGAAAAGGTCCTATGGCTTCAGGTGTCATCGTGCTTCCCTGCTCCTCCGAAGCGCACTCCGAATGAAATCGGCCGACGCTTCCGGTGTCATCGCCGCCGACCGCAGCAACTCAAACGTGCGGACGTAGGCGGCAAGTTCGTCCGATTCCTCAAGGATCAACGTACCGCCCAGGTGCTCCACGCTCACAGCCTGGGCCTTGTCCCGGAGGGGTGGACACCTGTTCGTGTCGCTATGCGGCGAGTGTCAGGGTAGCTGACTGCTGCTCGTAGGCGATCGGTGCCTGCTG